>CAZPYZ010000703.1:0-2317 GCA_964590215.1 uncultured Dehalococcoidia bacterium
GGCTCCTCCGCTAAGGACGAGGCCATGTGGCGGGGATGGTTGGTCCGCGGCCGGCCACCCCGCTCGCTGATCCATCTTGTCTCCCGACGGTTCCTCAGCCACCTCCCTGGGGTCGCGCGCTGCAAGGTCTGCGGCAGGCCTTTCGGCGGGGCAGGGAAAATCCTTGCGCTGTTTGGGTTGGGACCGTCCCGGAAGAACCCCCACACCTGCAACTGAGAGGCCGATGGAAGCCACCCCGCCACCGGGGTCTCCAACGACGGTACGTCCAGGACTATCTCTCCCTGACACCGCAGCGCTTCCCGGCTGGTGGCGAGGACCCTGACGCTCGGGCAGCCCTGGAGCATGGGTTCCACAAGCCCGGCGGCAGCCACGGCAAGATGTTCACAGTTGTCCAGCAGCAGAAGGGTTTCTCGCCGCCTCAGCCCTGCGAGGAGCGTATCTACGAGGGGCCGCCCAGGCTCCTCCCGGATCTTCATACTCACGGCTACCGCCTTGGCCACTAGCTCCGGCTGATTCAGGGGCACCAGGTCCACCAGCCAGACGCCATCGGGAAAGGCTGGCGTCAGGGTGGCCGCCGCGCGCAGGGCGAGGCGGGTCTTGCCGCATCCAGGGGCGCCGGTGAGGGTTACCAGGCGGTTGGTCCCGAGCAGTTCCTTGACCTGGGCGACCTCCCGCCGCCTGCCGATGAAGCTGGTCAGCTCGGACGGCAGGTTGTGGTGGGGTGCTCTCGTCGTGGGGGTGGCTGCCACAGTCGTTCCCGCAGCGCAGCCGGGCGTCTAGACGTCAATGATCGATAACCGTCTGCCAAGGGCGCTGGCAATCCGCGCCAGATGGGCGCGATCCCCGGTGACCACCGTGTCGTTACGCCGGAGCGCGCCCACGACCACGGCCCCATCGATCACGTCGTCAGTGCCGCTGCGCGCCAGAGCAGCGCCCACCTCCCGGCCAGCTGGCTCTGCAAAAGGCTCGATCCGGCAGCCGGACAAGAGTTGGGCCAACAGCGCCTGCGACCCACCGCGCCAGACCTGCGCTAGAACGACAGCAGGAACCACCGGGGCGATACCACGGCCAAGTGCTCGCCTATGAAGAAGCCACATTCGCCGGCCGTCTCTCTCCGCGGCAACGAGGGCTCCGCTATCGTAAGTCAGACCGGGCATGAGAGGGACGAGTCCAACCGTACACGCCTGCCTCGTCCAGCTCGCGATCGGCCGCGGCGATCTCTTCGGGAGTGAAGGGATCGTGCACCTCTTCCCATTCCCGAGCCGCGTCGAGACCCCGCTGCAGCGTCAAGTAGTGTTCCAGCGCCTCGTTCACCAGGCCAGACACATGGCCGCCCTTGGCGTCAGCCCTACGGGCCAGCTCCTCCCAGATTTCCCGGCGAAAGCTGACGGACCGTTTTACCACTGCCATGCCGTTATGGTACTACCAAGGTAGCACCGCAACAAGGGCTGGCTGTATTTCTTCTCTCCCCTTTGTCGGGCACGGATCACCTCTCCCGAATGAAGATGGCAAAGGGTGTGAAAGGGGTCGCGCCGAAGCCCGCGCGAGGACCGCCGCGGCCTCCGGAGACGGTTCGCCGTGGACCTCGAATCGGGTCAATTTAAGTTGGACCGATGCATCACCGCGACCAAAGGCCGCTTACATCTCCCCTCACCATCTGGAGGTTCTGCTGCTCGCTCACGTCGTCTCCCTTCTCGCGCATCACGGGTTGGTTCGCACGTCATAAACCGCGATGTTCTTCAGGACCGCGTCGTGGCTATGGGTGGCGACCAGCTTGCCTTCCCAGCGCTGAACGATGGGTTGGACGAAATCCAGGCCAAAGAACCGAACAACCGAGTGCTCGTCGTCGGCGTCGATTACGTGGACCAATAAGCCATCACCGTCGGTGGGAACCTCGGTCGACACAAAGGAAACTATGCGATGGATGCCTGCGGAACGAAGCTCTCCCGTGCGCCTACTGTATGGGTCCTCGCGGAGGGCCTCTAACGCCTCAGCCATCTTCCCGGCCTGAATCTTGTCGACATGCACGCAGGAAAACATTCTCATTCCTCCTTATTCTGCAAACCGAACAGCCTTACCTCGGTCGCAAGCTACCGGCTGAACCCGGTAGACGGCGGGAAATCACCGCACCGAAGCCGGTGAGGGCGACGGCTGCTTCCGGGCAGGGGTTGCTGTGCACCTCCAAGCGGCTCGGCTGAGGGACCTCCAGGAGCCTGGATAGGAGGTCATCCATGGTGCTGCCCTCGAAATGGGTCAGGACCGCCCGCCTCGGAAAATAGGAATTTCTCCCCGGGACACTGTTCAACCACGACTTGCG
>CAZPYZ010000704.1:0-2308 GCA_964590215.1 uncultured Dehalococcoidia bacterium
AGGTGGACGGACACTTCCATCTGGAGCGGCTGCCCGTTGCACTGGGCCTGGCGCTCGAGGAAGCGACTGGCGGAAAACCTCTGCCGATGACCGTACACAAACCGGCACCTGAAGAAGAAGTGGTGTGGCTCCGTCCTGGGGAGCCGTTCTTTGACCGATACCGCTCTTACTTCTCCGAGCGGGTTGCCGAGGTTGCTCTCAGGGGAGGGGCGTTTGTCGACCCCTATGCGACCGAACCGTACCTCTATCATCTGGCCTTAGTAACCACAGTCCGCAGGTCCGATCCGGATTTTTCGGAGTCCTTCCGAACCGACCAGGTGCTGGATGTCCGCCTGGCTGCCTTGGCTCAGTCCCTTCGACAAGGCTCAGTGCAAGCTCTGGATGGGGAGCCACTTCCATGCCCTGTAGAACAGCTCATGGTGCTGCGCCCGGTAGAGCAAGTCCCTCCCGCGGCATGGCCGGCGCATCACGTGGTAAGTGCAGTGGTCGCCCGGGCGGAGAGTTATCTGCGCGGCGCCGTTCTGCAACCTCTCGTGGAAGAGCGGCGGCGAAGTCTCACTGCCTCGATGGAACATCGCGAGGAGTTTCTACGGAAGGGGTTCGATTATCAGGAGGCCGAGCTTCTCGACCTCCGTGCCAAACTGCGGGAGCAGGCCAACAAGGGCGACCATGCGGCCAGCCGCCGTCTGGAGGATGTCCGGCGACGGCAGCAGGAGTTGAAGGCGAGGGAAGAGCATGCCCTTGAGGTCCTACGGCGCGAAGCAGAGCTGGTAGAGCCCGGCGAATTGACCTTCCTGGCTCATGCTTTGGTACTGCCGTCAAGCGACCCAGAGGACCGGCAGCGCCATGACAAAGAAGTCGAGCACATAGCCATGCAGGTGGCCTGGGCGTACGAGGAGGCCCAGGGAGCGCAGGTGTACGACGTGTCCACCCCGGAAAAAGCGCAGCTGGCCGGGCTGGACCGGTGGCCCGGCTTCGACCTGCTCTCCCGCCGAGGCGACGGGGAACAACGCTGCATTGAGGTAAAGGGGCGGCGAGCCGTGGGCGACGTGGAGCTGCACGAGAACGAGTGGGCCAAGGCAGCCAACCTGCGGGAGCGGTACTGGCTGTACGTGGTCTACGACTGCGCTGCCGCATATCCACGGCTGCTACGGATCGAGGACCCTTTTATCAAGCTCCTGGTGCGGGCGAAGGGGGGAGTAATCGTCGATGAGAAGAGCGTGTTCGAAGCGGCGGAGGTGTGACGATGGAGGAAGCTCCGTCTCGACACTACCGTGATGCGGTCTACGAGCTGGGAGAGGGCGTGCGTGCCCAGAACCCCTGGTGGGCCGGGGTGCCGGCGCCGGCGACGCCGGCCTTCCGCCGCTGGCCGCACCAACGGCTGCGGTATCTCCTGGACAAGGGCCTGACTCCGGCCACGGTGCTGCGTGGCCCCCGCCGGGTGGGCAAGACCGTCCTGGTGCGGCAAGTGATCGGGGACCTCCTGGCCGGGGGGACGGACCCCAAGCGTATCCTGTTCGTTTCCTTTGACGAGCTGCGGGTAAGGCGGCTGTTCCAAGACCCTATGCTGGTCATCGTCCGGTGGTATGAGCAGGAGATACTGGGGCAGCCGTTGAACGCTGCGGCTCATGCGGGCGCCCCGGCCCTCATCTTTTTCGATGAGGTGCAGACGCTGGGCGCGTGGGCGCCGCAACTCAAGAGCCTGGTGGACACCTACGGGGTGCGCGTCCTGGCCACGGGCAGTTCGTCGCTGCGCATCGAAGCGGGGAGAGACAGCCTCGCCGGGCGGGTCACCACCCTCGACGTCGGCCCGCTGCTGCTGCGGGAGATCGCGGCGATGCGGTACGGTGACCCGGGCGCTTCGGGCTGGCCGGGAAAACGGCTGGACGCCCTGGCGTCTATGGAGTTCTGGCAGGATGCCGCGTCGCGAGGGCGCCGCGACGCTGGGCTGCGGGACCGTGCCTTCGCCGCCTTCTCTGCGCGTGGAGCCTATCCGGTCGCCCACGCCAGGGAAGAGGTCCCGTGGGAGGAGATCGCAGACCACCTGAACGAGACCGTCATCAAGCGGGCCATCCAGCATGACCTGCGCCTGGGCCCCCGGGGCGAGCGGCGGGACGAGGAGTTGCTGGAAGAGGTGTTCCGGGTGTGCTGCCGCTACGCGGGCCAGGCGCCCGGCGCCCCGGTCTTCGTGCCACAGGTCCGCCGGGCGCTGGGCGAGGATACCACCTGGGTGAAGGTGCTGAACTACCTGCGCTACCTGGATGACACCCTGCTCATCCGTCTCATTCCCCCTCTGGAGCTGCGCCTG
>CAZPYZ010000705.1:0-2308 GCA_964590215.1 uncultured Dehalococcoidia bacterium
CCTGGGACCGGATCAGACAGCTGCAACAGGGGGAACGCCAGACGTTGGGACCGGCGAAGGTCGCGGGATAGCGCTGGCGATAGGGCTCCCAGGCCTCCGCCGAGACCGCTGGGAAGAGCTGGTCCAGGGTTATCGGGAAGTCCCAGACGATGTCGTTGAAGTGGCTGATCTCGACGTTCCCAATGGTGACTCGACCGGCCATGCTGTACCTCCAACCTGTGGTTTGTCCGTAGGGGCGGACCTGCGTGTCCGCCCGCCGGCGGGGCAGGCAAGGATGCCTGCGCTCCCAGGGCCTCGCTCCCCCGGGCCTGCGTTCCCACCCACCCGGCCGCGGGTCGGGGGGAGACTACATGCGGTGGACCACGTGACACGCCTCGGTGGTGGGGGCAGGACCCTTTCCCCCCGCCTTCGAGGACTCCTTTGGGAGCCTCAGGACAAAGCCCTTCGAGAACCTCAGGACCGCGCCCTTCGAGAACCTCAGGACGGCGCTCGGGCAACATCGCCGGCGCGCTACGCCCTCGCCGGGAAGGGTATGAGAAGGCGGTTGATCCGCTGCTGCATTGGGGCGCGCACCAGGGCCGCCACCTGGGTCTGGAAGGTCCTGAGCGTCGGATCCTTGTCGTTGGCAGCCCTGAACTCGTCGATGGCGGCCATGCTGGGGAAGTAGAGGCTGACTGCGAAGGCAGGACCGTCGAGGGACGCCACCTGCCGGCTGAGACGCGCGCCCAGCAGGCCGGGGGTACGGGTCTTCTCGACTCGCTCCTGCAGCACCGCCTGGAGTTCCCTCCCCTTGCCCGGCGCCTGGGCATACCGGTTGCGGATGATGTACTTGGGGGGGGTACCCATGGCCGCTTGGGGCTGGCCCAGTTCCTCGTAGAGGAACACCGACTGAGGGCGGGAGAGGCACGGCGTGATATTGTCCGCCCAGGTCGCACGAGCTGGGTTCTCCTGATATGCCTCGATGGCGGCCAGGCTTTCGAACCGGATGCTGTCAATGAAGGCGGGCTCCGGCGCGAACATGCTCATGCTGAGGGCGTGGGGCGCCAGCGCGTTGCCGGCCTTGTTGCGCTCCTCGAGGGCCGCTCGGAGCGCGGCGTTCTTCCCCAGGGCTGGGACGTGGATGATCCGCTGCACGTACATTGGTTTGCCTCCTGTCTATCTGAAACACGTTCAACGTGAGACATTCCTTGAGACCCTCGAAAGGAATGGCGGTGGCGGACAGAACCCCCCCCGGCCTTCGAGGACCCTTCGAGGACCTCAGGACGGCGCCCTTCGAGAACCTCAGGACGGCGCCTCAGGCAACGCCACCCCAACTACATGCGGTGCACCACGTGGTACGCCTCTATCGCCGGTGGCGCGCTGGCGTACGCGCTCCCCGGATGGGCCACCCGAAACGCCTGCAGTTCCGGGATCGTGTTGGCGGCCCGAGCGTCCTCCCGGCTCGCCAAGATGTGGATCACGAGGTACCGGTTGGGCGTGCCCGCCGACCTCCGGAGCCGGGCGGAAACGAAGCCCTTCACCAGCTTCTGCCGCAGCTCGAAAAGGGCCCGGCGGCTGTTTTCGAAGGCCTGCGCCCGCCCCTGGCTGATGGTCCAGTCCAGCAGGACCTCGCAGGTGCTGGGCGCGGTGGCCCCTTGCGGTCCGTCAACCTCGAAGACGCTGTCGTAGCCATGCTGGCTGGTCAGCGCAAAGGTCGGTGTCCCCAGCCCCTTGATGTAGGTGGCGAAAGCATCCCCATTGGTGAAGGCCCAATGAGCCTCGGGGTTGTCCCAACGGCTGGTAATGCAGTACTTGCTGGGGTGCCCGTAGGACCGCAATAGGGTTTGGCCAAGGTATCCCGCCATTCCTTTTCTGATATCGCCCAGCTTGGCGACCTGCGCTTCGAGCTGCCCCGAACCGCCTGGGTTAGCCGTTAGCTCCGTTCGTACCAGGTACATGGTCGTTCTCCTTTATCCGTTCTTCGTTTCTATCCGGCCACGTCCTTGATCAGGATGGCCGGGCGTGAGGGCCAGCCCGTCAGCAGGGTCGACAACAGGGCGAAGTTGACGACGTAGAGGCGGCGGGCCGTCGGGCCACTGCCGAAAGCCAGTGCGGAGGGGAAGTCGAGGGCGCCGCCCGATTCCAGCACGGCGATCTCGCCGCCGGGTGTGACCCTCACGATGCGGTGGATGCTGTTGGCGGCCACGTAGAGGTTACCGGCGGCGTCGAGGGCCATCCCGTCGGCGCCCTTGAGCCGCCGGCAATCGGGCCCGGCGAAGAGCTGCGGGGTCCCGGCTGACCCGCCGGTGTTGACCGGCACTCGCACCAC
>CAZPYZ010000706.1:0-2301 GCA_964590215.1 uncultured Dehalococcoidia bacterium
CCTACCTCTAGGAACAGCAAGGCTGACTGTCCAAGGAAGGACGCGGGTGACGCCAGTGCTATTCGCTGCTTCCGACAACGTCAGCCCGTTGCTCGGGGCGGTCACTCTGGAGGCCATGGGATGGGCCGTGGATCCCATCCGACGTCGCCTTGTCCCGCAGCGGCTGCTCCTGATGCATGTAGGCTGAGTCCCCGCTCCCATAAAGAGAGAGGGGACTATAATTGGTGGCGCACATCACACCGAGGACCTGCCATGGCGAGTTACTCCAAAGGCGAAGCCCAAGAGTGGGCGTGGGAAACCCTCAAGGGTGAGTGGACCACGCTGATCACCCCCTTCACCCCTGACGACAGCCTGGACGAAGAAGGCATGCGCCGGAACATCCGCCATATCCGCAGCCTCGGCACCAGGGGCGGTGGCTGCTCCTGGGGCATGGGGGAGTTCTGGAGCCTGACCAAAGAGGAGCGTTTCCGGCTCCTCGAGGTCGTTGCGGACGAGGCCGCCGGCAAGTGGCCCATCGGCGCCCAGGTTACCCACACCTCCGCCCGGGAGATGCTGGCCCTCGCGGACCGTGCTGAGGCCCTCGGCTTCGACCTCCTCATCGTCGCCCCGCCCTACATCGAGGCGAAGACGGAGCAGCAGGTCGTCGACTTCGTCCGCATCCTGGCCGAGAATACCCGCCTGGCCATCATGTTCTACAACTCGCCCCAGTTCGGGATAGTGATGAGTCCAGCGGGGCTCAAGCAGGTCTGCGCGCTGCCCAACGTCGTCGGGGTCAAGGAGGCCAGTTTCAACCAGCAGCTCTCCATCGAGACCCATCTCACCCTGGGCAAGGATTACGTGATCAGCACGCCGGACGAGTGGATCTACTGGAAGGCCAGGGAGTTGGGCTTCCGGCAGCAGGTGATGTTCGCGAATACGTCCGACTGGCGCTTCGACCTGCCCGGCCTCAACTACTACGTCCAGTTCATTGACAAGTGCTCCGAGGGGAATCTGGACGAAGCCTTCTACGAGACCCACGTCCGTGCCTTGAAGGAGCTGTCCGACGCGTGGTGGGCCCGGATCGTCAACAAGTACAACGGCCCGCTGCCGGTCCAGATGGTGAAGTACTGGGGCTCCCTGATGGGCATTGCCACCGGCCACGCCCGCCCGCCGCTGCCTGCTTTCACCCAGGAGGAGAAGGACGAGTTGCGACGGGAGCTGGAGCCGTTGAAGCCCCGCAAGCCGGCTGTTGCCGTCGCACCGCGGCGAGACGAGCGCACCGTCTGGCTCACCGGCAATAACAACTTCAACTCCGGCATGCTGCTGATGGTGAGCGTGCAGAATGTCGACGAGGCGCTGGAAGCCGAGCGGGGCGGCGCCGACGTGGTGGACGTGAAGAACCTGCAGGAGGCCCTGGTCGGCTCGGGTCACCCGGCAGTGGTGCAAGAGGTCCGCGCCAAGATCCAGCCGGAAAACCATGTCAGCGTGACCCTGGGCGTGGTCCCGACTCAGCCCGGGACGGTCGCCATGGCCGTCTGGGCCGCGGCGCAGCTGCAGGCCACGTCGGTCAAGGTCGGGTTCTGCAAGGCTGAATATGATGAAGCCCTGGAGGTCCTGCGGGAGTCGCGCCGGGCCCTGGCGGGGTCCAACACCAAGCTCGTCGGCTCCCTCTTCGCGGATAACCACCTCTACGACGGCCTCGACCCCCATCACATGAACAGGCTGGCCAGGGAGAGCGACTGCGATGGCTGGCTTATCGACACCCTCACCAAGGACGGCCGCAACCTCTTCGATTTCATGACCGAGTCAGAGCTGCGGGACATGGTCTTCGAGGGGAAAGAGCTGGGGATGAGCACTGCCCTCTCGGGACATCTGAGGATCCAGGACCTGGACGAACTGGCTCGCATCAACCCCGACATCGTGGGCGTCCGCGGCGCCGTGTGTGCCGGCGAAGACCGGGGGCGCAGCGTCGCCTGGGAGGCCGTGGCGGAGTTCAAGCGACAGCTGGACCTGCGCAAGGCGGGCGAGATCGACGTGCGGGCCGGAGGTTCCCTGAGCGCTGCCGAAGGGCCTGTGGTTCAGAATGGTCAGAACGGTTGGGTCATCATCGACGGTCGTGGCAAGAGCTGCGCCGGAATCATCGCGGCCCTCACCTACCAGGCGCAGACCAACCACTGCGACGTGATCGAGACGCTGCTTGGTGACGCCTTAAACATCTATGACGTCATTGCCTGGGCCCACAAGAGCGGGCACCACCTCCTGACCCAGAGGAAGGACCCTGACGGCACCGTGCGGGTCCTGATCCAGCCGAAGCACGCGTAG
>CAZPYZ010000707.1:0-2287 GCA_964590215.1 uncultured Dehalococcoidia bacterium
CCTGGCGCGCTACCTGCGGGGTGGCCCATTGAGCCCCGCGCGGCTGGTAGCCTGGGATGAGCAGAGCGTCACGTTCCGTTACGCAGATAATCGCAACCCCGATGGACAGGGACAGAGGAAGCGCAAACTGCTGACCCTATCGGTCGCGGACTTCTTGCCGCGCTGGCTCTTGCACGTACCGCCGCCAGGCTTACAGGTCGTGCGGGCCTACGGGCTCTATGCACCGACCAAGCGGGCGGCGTTAGTGCGGAGCCGGCACGGGCTAGGGCAAGCTGCTCTTGAAGCCCTGCCAGAGCTGGACTGGCAGACGTACTGTGCCCAGCGCGGGGAGCGCCATCCTGAGTGCTGCCCGGTGTGTGGGAAGAAGCTAATGCGCCCTGCCACGCTTGCGCCTCAAGGCCCCCCCCGCCGTCGGGTTCTGTGGCCTCATCCGGGGGCCCCTCCATGGCCGTTACCAGAGTTGCGGGAGGCGGCATGAGCCCGAGCAGAGGCAGGGTGCAGACCCCGGCACTCCGCTCTCCTGGAGGGGTATGGCCTGGGCACTGCTCCAGAGCGCCTTTCCCTGCCCGCGTCCCCTCACCACCGCGAGGCCTTCAACCGGAGACCTGCAAGCCCTGTGTGCGCGGCCCGCAGTTGCTTTGCCGTGCCCTCACCTGTGACACGAGCCGACCTTAGAATCTCCATAGCCGAAGGGCTGGGGTTGGTGGTGCCGTCCAACCAGGGGATGAAGGTGCGATTCGTTGGCCAGAAACCGAACACGCAGCGTGTTCGGGGGATTGGCCCCAGATTGTCCGAGAGCAATCTCGGAGGACCTGAGAACTTGATTTCGGTGTCGGTGTGATTCCGACCATCCTTGGTGAGGGATTGACGCACATGCCCCACGGTAGCGACTGGTCCTCAATCCGTGACGCGGGCATGAACGCGGCTAAGCGAGGAGCCTGACCTTGTGACGCTGCAAGCAGAGATGGATAGGGGTACGCACAGGAAGGGAATGAAACTGTCGTTACGTGGAACCAGCGAAAACGGGCTGACACGCTGGAGCCAAAAGGCAGAGGATACGGGGCCAGCCTGTCTTCATGTGACTGGCATTCACCCCCATGAAACCCGGCAGAGTTTCCCGCCCTCCCTCCATCGCCAAACCAGGATCAGGAACGAAGTAACCCTACAGTTACTCTCCAGCTCGGGTCGTCGGGCTGGAGCAGGTGCCAACCGCAAGGACTGCAGGGTGGGATTGAGTCAGAAGCCAAGGCCCTTCTGTAATGGAAGGGATAGGCTGACGGACTCACGAGGGAGCGGAGTGTAAAGCTACTGAGTAGAGCGCAGATGTCATGAGCGAGCCGCAGGCTACGTATGAATGGAGACAGCTCCCCTGGCGCCAGCTGGAGGTGGCGGTCTTTAAGCTCGAAAGGCGGATTTACCAAGCCTCCCAAGCTGGAGACAGACGACGAGTACACAGACTGCAACGATGGTTGCTGAAGTCCCGAGCTGCCAAACTACTGGCGGTGCGTCGGGTCACTCAAGACAATCAAGGCAAACACGCGGCCGGGGTGGATGGAGTCAAATCCCTCACACCTCCCCAGCGCTCAGCCTTGGCGGAAACCCTGGGCACGCTGCCCACGGGGAGCCCGGCCCGGCGCGTCTGGATCCCGAAAACGGGCACGACCGAACTGCGGCCCCTCTCGATTCCCACCTTGCATGACCGAGCAACCCAAGCCCTGGTCAAGCTGGCGCTGGAACCCGAGTGGGAGGCCAAGTTCGAGCCCAACAGCTACGGGTTCCGACCTGGCCGCTCAGTCCACGATGCGATCGGAGCGATCTTCACGGCAATCGGCAAACAACCCAAGTATGTGTTGGATACCGACATTGCCAAGTGCTTCGAGTGCATCGAGCACAAAGCCCTCTTACGCAAGCTCGACACCTTCCCCACGCTCCACCGCCTCCTCCAGAGCTGGCTGAACGCGGGCGTGCTGGAGGACGGGGTGTTCACTCCTACTGAGACGGGCACCAGCCAAGGGGCGGTCATCTCGCCCTTACTGGCCAATGTGGCATGGCATGGATGGGAAGACCCTATCCGCAGCCACTTCCCGGAGAAGGCCCGCGTCGGGCCGGCGGGAGGACGGTCCCAGGAGCGCTGGAAACCCCAACTCATCAGGGTTGCGGATGACTTCATCATCCTGCACCGCGACAAAGCCGTCATCGAGCACTGTCAACGGCTCGTCGAAGAGTGGCTCCGTGATATTGGCTTGGAGCTCAAGGTAGAGAAAACCCGGCTTGCCCACACCTTGGA
>CAZPYZ010000708.1:0-2277 GCA_964590215.1 uncultured Dehalococcoidia bacterium
GACCCACGGACGGCGGCACCCTCTTCGGTCATATCTGCCGGATCTTGTGAACCTTCTGAGATGGGAGGGGTCGGTTATTGATCCATGTCCGGCCATCGTGACGGAGTGAGGGGCCATGCTATCCTCTGCGCATGAGACCACTTGGCAGTGCAGAAGTCCTCGAAGAGCGAAGAAGGATCGCCGTCCAGATGCTTCTGGACGGGGTTCGACCAGCTGAGGTCGCGCGGAGGCTCCACGTCTCGAAGCAGAGCGTCTCCCGATGGCAGGAAGCGTACCGGACGCGAGGGCTTCGCGGGATCGAAGCGAAGCCACATCCCGGCCCTCGACCCAAGTTGAACCGTGCCCAGCGCCGACAACTGAACAGGCTGTTGCTCAAGGGTGCCCTGGCCTTCGGATATGGCACGGACCTCTGGACGCGTCAGCGCGTCGCGGAGGTCATCGAGAGGGAGTTCGGGGTCCACTATCACACGGACCACATCAGCAGGTTGCTGGTCGGGCTCGGGTGGACCTGCCAGAAACCGGAGCGGCAGGCCCGGGAGCGGGACGATGAAGCCGTTGCCCGGTGGCTCCACGAAGACTGGCCGAGGATTAAAAAAAAGCGGCGAGGACTGGCGCTACGATCTGCTTTGTCGATCAGACGGGCATCTCGGAGATCCCAAACGTCCGGAGGACGTGGGCTCCCCGGGGACAAACTCCCATCCTGAAGCACCTGGGACACTGGACCCATGTCTCCGTGATGGGCTGCATTACGGTCTCTCCTCGGCGTCGGCAAGTGAACTGAAGTTGAGCACGGCCTTAGGCAGCCCGTTCAAGTCGGAATGTGTTCCTGAGCGCCTCCTCAGCTTGTCGCCGGGTCCGTGTGCCGCGCAACAGGTCTGAAACCAGGGCGTCATGGAGCAGGCCTCGACCTGCCTTCAGCAGCCGCAAGCCGGACAGAGTCTCTCCTTTGATGGGCTTGCCCACGGCCGGTCGAGTGGTGTCGCCGGCGTGGGAGAGCAGTAGATGGGCGACCAGGACCAGCTGGAGGTGTTGGTCGACACCTTCCCAATGGCGCCCCTGGTAGTGCCCCATCCCGAGATCCCACTTGCAGGTGCGGAAGAACATCTCGATGGCCCAGCGCACGCCGATGGCCTCGATGACCTCGCGGGCTGTGGCTTTCAGATCGGTGGTCACGAGCGCCACGGGGTCCCGCCTCTTGTAGCGCTCGCGGGAATACACGACGTTGATGGGTCCCATCCGCCGGAAGTTGTGCTGCCGCTGCACGGTCAGGAAGGTCCTCTTGCGCTCCCGCACGGTGGCCGTCACGGGCCTGGCCTGCCGACGCGCGAACGCCTTCTTCATCTTTTCCCCAAGGGGGCCGGGACGTCCCGCTCCCGGGCCGGTGACCTTCTGGTTTGTCCGGGCGCGGCTGGTGAAGTGGTAGCCGAGCTCGCGACACCGCCGCACGAGCTGCGCGCAGAAGAAGAAGCCGTCGGCCACCACGTCGACACGAACCCCATCGAATGATGGCAGCGCCTCGACGAGCTCCTGGGCAAGGTCGATCTGGCTCTTGTACTTGACCCCGAGCTTGCGCGCGTCTGCCTCACGCACGAACAGCCGAGACCCCAGAGGCACGATCGTCTTGCCCACCACGGCGATGCATACGACCACCCGATGGCCCACGATGTAGCCACGGGTCGTGTTGTCCTTGAACCTGAAGGCGGCCTCCATGTGCTTGCCGTAGCGATGGAGGTTCGTTGTGTCGAGGAGCACCCACAGCCGACGCTGGGGCTTGTGGGCGAGCGCTTTGGCCAGGCGCCGGTGACCCAGGAGCTTGAGGAGCTCACGCGCAGCGAGTCCACTGTTGTTGAGAACCCGGCCGATGCCGAAACGATCGGTCGGGCAACCAGGCACGAGCCGCCCCATCCGCAACGTGGTTCTGCGGGTCGGGACAACGACGAGCGCGGCGACGTACCACATCCAGGCGAGCAGGATGCGATGCTCGAACCGGGAAGCTTGGCGTGCGAGAAGACCGTGGACCTGTCGGAGAACGAGCGATACACTGGCCATAGAGCCTCACCCGCGCCGCGCTCACAACCACGGCGCATTCTCGGTGCCGAGAGGTACCACCGGTGAGGCTCGTTGTACATGGGGGACCAAGAGACCCTTCCCATAACCCGATTCAGAAGCCCGTCATGGAGTGCTCAACTTCAGCATCAAGGCGGACGCCGAAAGGAGGGACCCCGAGCACCAGCGTCCGCTGGTCGTCCTTCTTGATGGGGCTCTGAAGCTCTGGAG
>CAZPYZ010000709.1:0-2276 GCA_964590215.1 uncultured Dehalococcoidia bacterium
ATCGCGACGAGGTCGAAGTCGTACATCAGTGGGCGGGGATCTCGACCATCTCGGTGCGGCACCACCTCTCGGCCCTGCAAGCCGAGGGGCTGGTCGCCTCCACCGAAGTCCGGCACGGCGTCGGGCGGCCCCATCTGGCCTACTCGCTTACCGAAGCCGCGCGGGAACGCTTCCCGGCCAAGCACGCCCTGCGCCTGAGCACCCGCCTGCTCGACGAACTCAAGCTCTCACTCCCCGCCGAAGCCATCGAGTCCATGTTCGCCCGCATGGCCGAAGGCATCGTCGCCGAATACGCCGCCAAACTCGAAGGCAAATCGCTCGAGGCGAAGATGGAACTGCTCGTCGAGATGCTCGGCGCGGAGGGCTTCATGGCCCGCTGGAACCGCACGGGCGAGACCATCTCGCTCACCGAATACAACTGCCCTTACCTGCGCCTCGGCCAGAAGCACCCCGAAGTCTGCGCGATGGACCACACCCTCATCAGCCAGGTGCTCGCCGCCGACGTGCAGAAGACCACCTGCGTCCTCGACGGCGCGGAGCACTGCGTCTACGTCATCACGCCCACCAAGACCTCGACCATCGCCGTCAATTCGTTATTCCCGGAGAGATGACATGCCCGACACCACCGTCCCTAACCAACTCGTGTGGCAGGCCGAGTCGCAAGACAAAGCCCAAGCCGACGCAGTCCGCGAGGCTCTGCGCGAAGTCGTGGACCCGGAGATCGGCCTGAACATCATCGAACTCGGCCTCGTCCGCGACCTGGAATTGCAGCCCAACCAGACGCTGGTGAAGATGATCCTCACCACCCCCTTCTGCCCTTACGGCCCTGCCCTGCTGGAGCAGACCCGCCGGAAGGTCGAAATCGTCTCCGGCCAGCCGGCCCGCATTGAGATGGGCATGGAAATGTGGGACCCCTCCATGATGGAGGAAGGCGCAGGCGCGGATTGGGGCTTATTTTAACCTGTGGGGGCGACGCTTGCCGTCGCCCTGCTTGCCGTCGCCCTCCTCGTCGTCACCCGCCGTCATCAACCGCAAAGCAGGCGGCCCAATGGGCCGCCTGCTTTCGTTTACCCCAGGGCGAGGCCCTAAGGGTCTTGGAGACCCTTAGGGCCTCGCTTTGTTCGGACGGCAGTCCCAAAGGGATGCTTCGCGATTGTACTGCCGTCCGGGCCAGCCGCAGTGCAACTGCGGCTGAAACTGCAGAAAATAGGCTAAGGGTCTTGGAGACCCTTAGGGTCTGAAGGATATTTTTTCGGAGGCCCCCTTAGAGCCAAAGCGCCAGCACTAAAAACACGATCGCCATTACTGCGAAAATCACAATCATCACTAGCATCACCAGCGTCGCCGCCGCCATCTGCGTCGTCTGCGTCGGGCTGGTGGTCTTGAGCACGTCGCCGGTCGTGTCGGCCGCCGGCGCTTCAGGCGCCGGCAACGGCTCGACGCGAACGAACGGCTTCGGCGCTGGCGCGGCCGCGTTTAGCGCTCGTTGCATCTCGCTCGTATCAGGCGGCATGACCGGGACTTGCTTTTGCCGCTGGGCCTGCCGCATGGTCGGCAGGCCGCACTCGCGGCAGAATTTGTCAGTCGGGTCCAGCCGCCGCCCGCAATTCGCGCAGACCAACTCCGTGCTTGCCTCAGTCATGCTCCTCCGCCTTTCTCCACATGCCGAATGAGAGATAACTCCGTGGGCTGATTGTACTGCGTCTCCGGGCGAGGCTCAACTCCCCCATCTTGACTCCCCTTCAGACTGTGTTACCCTCCCGCCCATTCCCATCCTCAAGGAGTTGCTGCGTCCATGCAGAAGCTGATTACCTCTATCCTCGGCGGCTTGCTGGCCTTAATCGTCATCTTCGTTCTCACGCTCGGCTTCTGGCCTGTCCCGCCGGATGTGCCCAAACTTGGCGGGCAGGGCAAAGCGGGCGATCCCACCCCGCCCACTAACCCCGACCGGCGCAGCACGGGGCAGGTCATCACCGTCGAGACCGGAGGGTCCATCCAAGCCGCCGTAAACCAGGCCCGGCCCGGCGACACCATCCGCGTTATGCCCGGCGTTTACTACGAAGAAGTCATGGTCAACACCGAGAGTCTCACCCTCGAAGGCGTCGTCCAGGGCGATCAGCGCCCTGTCCTGGACGGCGAGGGGAAGCACGCCAACGGCATTCTGGCCGTCGCCGATTACTTCACCGTCGCCGGCTTCAAAGTCATCCACTACACCTCCAATGGCGTCACCGTGCAGGGCGTCACCAATCCCGTCTTCCGCGACATCGTCACCGACG
>CAZPYZ010000710.1:0-2275 GCA_964590215.1 uncultured Dehalococcoidia bacterium
GGCCGCCATCAGCAGGAGCAGCCCTATGACGACCACGTATTTGACGAGACCCAGCCGCGTCCAGAGGTTGTCCTTGAAGCGGCCGAACCCGACCGCGAGCAGCCCGCAGACCGCGGCGACGACCGCGACGATGGCGACCATCACGGGCTCAGCCGTGCCGCCCAATTGACCGCGCAGAGCATAGAGGGCCTGCATCGCGGGCGCGTTGCGCGATCGTCCCAGCGCAAGGAAGAGCGGCTCGTTCCAAATGAGCGGCACCAGCAGGGCCGCCCCCATGAGGGCCCCTAACACAAATTCCGCGCCGACAAACCCGGCCTGGGCCAGCCGCGGACCGACCCGTTGACTCACCTGCTGTTTCACCTCCTGCGGGATGACCAGTCCCTGCAGGAAGTAGGCCGCCAGCAGGACCAGCCCCCAGAGATTCGGCAGGTTCATCAGGGTGAGCTTGCTGATGCGCCGCACGGACCACGCCTCCCCGGGCCAGTACCACTCCCAGTTCGGCCCGCGGCAGTAGGTGCCGATGAAGATGAGTACAAACCACAGGAAGTTCCCGAAGAGAAAGACCGACCAGGCGAACTTCCGGTCACGGAAGTTGTACCGCCCGACCCCCTTGGGGTTCACGTCCACGTAGGGAATGGCCATGAGGCCGATGATGATGACCGTGGGCATCAGCACCCCGGCAATCCAGGGATCGAAGTAGACCAGCAGCTCCTGCAGCCCCACGAAGTACCACGGCGCCTTCGAGGGGTTCGGCGTCACCGTCGGGTTCGCCTGCTCCTCCAGCGGCGCATTCATCAGGAAGGACCAGACGGAGAGCACCAGCAGCGTCCAGATCATCGCCAGGAATTCCCGCGAGACCAGGTTCGGCCAGACGTCCACCTTCTCCCCGGTCTGGCGGGAGAAGACGTCCTTGCGCACCCGCCAGAAGTGGACGGCCATGAAGAGCGCGGCCACGAAGGGAATGCCGATACAGTGCATGACATAGAAGCGCAGCAGGGCGGCCTCCCCCACCGAGGTCCCGCCTAACATGACAAACCGCACGTCGTTCGCCGGTGTGACGATGGTGAACGGCCCCTCGTTGCCGAGGACGGGGGTATTCGCAGCCATGTTGGCCCCTACCGTCACCGCCCACAACGCGAGCTGGTCCCACGGCAGCAGATACCCGGTGTAGCTCATGAGGAAGGTCAGGGTGAGCAGGATGACCCCGATGACCCAGTTGAACTCGCGGGGCGGCTTGTAGGCCCCCGTCAGAAAGACCCGGATCATGTGCAGGATGGCGGTCATCACCATCGCGTGGGCGCCCCACCGGTGCATATTGCGCAGGAAGGGGCCCAGCGTGACCGCGTACTCCAGGTCCTTCATGTCGCGGAAGGCGAGACCCGTCGTGGGACGGTAGTAGAACATGAGCAGCACTCCCGTCACGATGAGCACGAAGAACAAGACCAAGGAGATGCCGCCGAGTCCCCAGGTGTAGGTGAACTTCAGCGCATCCACGGGAATTTTGACAGGGTGCAAGTGCAGGTAGACGTTGCCGAAGACCCGCTGGAGGCGCGTGCGCGGGGTGTCCTGAAAGTCGTGCCGGAACATGGACTTCCAGAGCTTCGTCTTTTTGACCCGCGCCTTCAAATTGAGCGAGGCGATGGTGATCATGCGGAGGCGTAGGGCAGGAAAAAGGGGCCGCCTGCGCGCTTGCCCGGGTGGTTTTCCAGCCGGCCCTTGTCAATGAGGAGCTGGCCGTCCTCCGCCAGCGACACGGCGGCCCGGAAGAGCGGTTTGGGCGCCGGGCCGGCGATGACGTCACCGTCCACGTTGAAGTTGGAGCCGTGGCAGGGGCACTTGAACCGCCGCTCGGTGTCGAACCAGTTCGGCGTGCAGCCCAGATGGGTGCAGCGGGCCCACACCGCGTAGATGCCCTGCGGGCTGCGGATGATCCACGTCCGCTGCTCCCGCACCCATCGGGTCGAGACGGTGCCGACCTCGTACTCGCTCGGCAGTCCCGCCTTGAAGACGTTCGAGGGCTCGTAGAGGACGTTGGGGAAGAGAAATCGCAGCGTGGCGGCCCCCCAGCTCGCCAGCGACCCCCAGACCAGGCCCCAGCCGGCGCGCAGGAGAAACTGCCGGCGGCTGACCGGCTGCTGCCACCACGATTCGCGCATGCGCTACGCGCTCCCCGGCGGCTGCGTCCCGCCCTCATCCGGCGGCTCCTTCATGCCGCGCTTGAACTCTTGAATGCTCTTGCCCAGCGACCGGCCGATCTCCGGCAGCCGCCTGGCTC
>CAZPYZ010000711.1:0-2273 GCA_964590215.1 uncultured Dehalococcoidia bacterium
GTAATGCCGTTCTCAATGTCCCGCTAGAGCCTTTCGCGTCGCCGGCGCCCTTCTTCACGCGGCCGGTATCGGCCGGACAGGTCCGCGTCGTATCACAACACTGCTATGAAAATAGGGTGCCTCTCTTCCTGGGAGCGCAGGCATCCTGCCTGCCCTGTGGCTCGCGAAAACGATTTTCATGCTCGGTGGTGCGCCCGCGGCGCATGGGTCACTCCCATGAAAATGCCCTTGCCTTGCGAGGCCCCCGCCCCTGCGGGGGACAAGCCCCCGCGCTACGTCCCTCCCGCGTTTTCATCCTTGGAGTATGGCCGCAGGCCCAGTGAATGCCTCGCGATGACAGATACGCCGGTGAGCGTTGATTTTGTCTGCCTCCACGAGATTATCCTGGCTGCGCGCCGGAACATCGAGCAGGGGCCGTGGGACAAGCTCGTGGGCGGAGCCGAGTCGGAGACCACCATGCGACGTAACCGCCTCGGCTTCGACCGGCTGGCCTTCCGGCCCCGCATCCTGCGGGACGTGTCCCGGATCGATCCGTCCACCACCTTCATGGGCCACCCCTTGCGCATCCCTGTACTGCTATGCCCCATGGGGGTCATCGACCTCTACGGCGCGGCGGGCGCCGTCGACTCGGCGAAGGCCGCGGAGGAGTTCGGGACCGTCCACGTCGTGAGTTCCGGCGCCAGGCCGGGCCTTGAGGCCACGGCTGCCTGCTCTATGGCGCCGAAGGTCTTGCAGTTCAGCGCCCGCGGCGACATGTTTCGGGACGACAGCGATAGGGAGCCCACCGAGGAGTTTCTTAGCCGTGTCGTCAGAGCAGGGTATGCCGGACTCTGCTTGACCGTCGATACGTCCGGATCGACCCGGTCTGAGCGCATGCTGCTCCACCGCTACTCCACCCCTGAGCGAATGATCACCCCTGATTCGTTAGGCCGCGCTTCACGGACCTGGGACACCATGGACCGCATCAAAGGGCTCGCTGGACTGCCCTTTTTGCTCAAGGGCATTGCGACGGCCGAGGATGCAGCCATCGCGGTGGAGCACGGCGTTGACGTGGTCTGGATCTCGAACCATGGCGGCCGCCAGATGGACCATGGGCGGGGCACCATCGAAGTCCTGCCGGAGGTTGTTGAAGCGGTGGCAGGGCGCGCCGCCATCGTCCTGGATGGCGGGATTCAGCGGGGCACCGACGTCCTCAAAGCCATCGCCCTCGGCGCGACCGCGGTCGGGATTGGGCGGCTCCAGGGATACGGCCTCGCCGCGGGTGGCGCCGCAGGGGTAGTGCGGGTCCTGGAGATCCTGGAGGACGAGATCCTCGGGGCCATGGGTGCCCTGGGAGTCCGCCGCCTTGAAGACTTGGACCCTTCGTATCTCTGCGAAGCCGAGCCGGTCGGTTTCCCCCACGAGATGAGCCAGTTCGTCAACCTTCCCGAGGGCCAAGTTCGGTAGGAGGTCTTCAATGCCCAGCGCCGTGGAACACGCACCGGTCGTCGAGCGGACCGACCCATACCAGGAGTGGCGCAACAAAGAAGGCGCGCCGTTGGTGGGCGGCGTCTATATCAGGGACATGAACGCCGTCGAGGTGGGCGACTGGCCGCGCTTCGGCGTGAAGGGCGCCCTGCTCTACCTGGACGGCGACGACGAGCAGGATGAGCACCTGATCGAAATCCCGCCGGGCGGCCAAACGAACCCCGTACATCACATGTACGAGGAGGCTGTCTACGTCGTCTCGGGTCGGGGCACCTGCTCGGTATGGCATCCTTCGGCAGGCTCAGGGCAAGCGAGCGTGAAGCAGACCTTTGAATGGGGGAAGGGGAGCTTCTTCGCGCTGCCGACGAACATCAACTACCAGTTTTTCAACGCCAGTGGGACACAGCCCGCCCGCTACTTTTCGGTCACCAACCTGCCCTCTTTGATGCGTCAGTTCCACAACGAGGACTTCATCTTCAACTCCGAGTACGCCTTCACCGACCGCTACGCCGGCGAGGCCGGATACTTCAGCGGCGAGGGAAAGCTCTACCACGGGCGGATGTGGGAGACGAACTTCGTGCCGGATGTTGCCCGAATGCGGCTCTGGGAATGGAAGGAGCGGGGTGGCGGCGGCACCAATGCACGGTTCCTGCTGGCTGGAGCGACCATCGACTCGCACATCTCGCGGTTTCAGCCGGGCACCTATAAGAAGGGCCACCGGCACGGCCCGGGCGCCCACCTCTACATCGTTCAGGGCAATGGCTACGTGCTGGCCCAGCGAGGCACTGAGCCGCGGATCCGTTGCG
>CAZPYZ010000712.1:0-2271 GCA_964590215.1 uncultured Dehalococcoidia bacterium
GCAGAGTCTGCTGGCGATCTGGGTCATGAGCCTCATCGTGTTCAGTCTGGCGCGTCTCAGCGGCAACCCGCTGGACGTCATGCTGCCGCTGGAGGCGACCGCCGAGGACTACGAGCGGGTTGCGAAGCACTGGGGGCTGGACCAGCCGCTCTACACGCAGTACGTGATCTTTCTGGGCCGGGCTCTCCAGGGCGACTTCGGCATGTCCTGGAAGTGGCCAGGCTACTCCGCGATGGGTCTCGTCTGGGAACGCCTGCCCGCGACCTTACAACTCGCCGGCTTCGCGCTATTCGTCAGCGTCGTGATCGCGCTGCCGATCGGTGTCCTCTCCGCCGTCAAGAAAGGGACGGTGTGGGACACCGCGGCGAAAGTCATCGCCCTGCTCGGCCAGTCGTTGCCGGCGTTCTGGCTCGGGATCGTGCTGATGTGGATCTTCGCCGTGCACCTCGGGTGGTTTCCGACCTCGGGTCGGGGCGGGCTCCAGTACATGGTCCTGCCCGCGATCACGCTCGGCTGGTTCCAGGTGGCGGCCATCATGCGGCTGGTGCGGTCCTCAATGCTGGACGTGCTGGACAGCGAGTTCGTCAAGCTCACGCGTGTCAAGGGGCTCGCCGAGTGGAAGGTGGTCTGGAAGCACTGCTTGCGCAATGCGGCGATCGCCCCCCTGACCTTTTTCGCGATCATCGCGGGCGTGCTGATGACGGGCTCCGTGGTGACCGAGAGCGTCTTCTCCTGGCCGGGCACCGGGCTGCTCGTGATCGACGCCGTCCGCGCCAGGGACTTCCAGGTGGTCCAGGCCGTCGTGATCGTCTTCGCCGGGATCTTCATCTTGACAAACCTGTTCGTGGACATTCTGTACGCCTACCTCGATCCCCGCATCCGGTATCGGTGAGGGGAGCGGAGGTCACTCATGGCGACAGTGACGGTCCGAACCCTTCCCTGGTACACGTGGCCGAGGGTCGCTGCCGCGATGCGACAGGCGAGGCGGTACCCGCTGGTGCCGGTGGCGATCCTGACGTTCCTCCTGATCATCCCCGCCGTGTTCGCCTGGCAGGTCGCCCCGTATGACCCCTTGAAGGGCTCCCTGGCCAAGCGGCTCACGCCCCCCGTCTGGCAGGAGGGCGGGAGCATGGAGTATCCCCTGGGGACCGACAAGCTCGGGCGCGACATCCTGAGCCGCATCATTCACGGCGCCCGGGTCTCGCTCATGGTGTCGCTGGTGGCGATCCTCGTCGGTGGCAGTCTCGGCACCACGCTGGGCCTGATCTCGGGCTACTTCGGCGGCCGGGTGGACTCGCTGCTCATGCGCCTAGTGGACATCTCGCTGTCCTTACCGACGATCTTGCTCGCGCTGGTCCTCGTGGCGGCGGTGGGGCCGAGCTTTGGAACCGTGATCACGGTCCTCGTGGTCCTGCTCTGGGCGCGCTATGCCCGGCTGGTGCGCGGCGAAACCCTCAGCATCAAGGAGCGCGATTTCATCGCGCGGGCGCGGGTGGCCGGGGCCTCGCACACCCGCATTATGGTCCGCTACCTCTTTCCGAACGTCGTGAACTCGCTCGTCGTGCTGGCGACACTCCAGGTCGGGTACGTCATCCTGCTCGAGTCGGCCCTGAGCTTCCTCGGGGCAGGGCTTCCGCGTCCCACCCCCGCCTGGGGGCTCATGGTCGCCGATGGGCGGGAGCTGATCGTCACGGCCTGGTGGGTGTCGATGTTCCCCGGGCTGGCGATCATGCTGACCGTGCTCGCCCTGAACCTGTTGGGGGACTGGCTCCGGGACCACCTGGATCCCAAGCTTAGGCACGTTGTCAGAGGCGTGTAGCAGTGAGGTGTTGGGAGGGTCCGTTGTCCGATGCCCGTGAACCATCAACGCGGAGGAGGTACCCGATGAAACGCAAGGCACAGTCGCGACTCCCGTTGTCGAGATTCGGTTCCCTTGCCCTCGGGCTGGTGGTGGCGCTGGCCGGGGCTCCGGCGGGCGCGCCGACACCAGCGTCGGCCCAGGAGGCGAAGGTCCAGAAACTGGTGTTCGCCTCCGCCGGGTTCGAGGACACCAACCGCTTCTGGACGGTCGCGCGCCCCGACCATCTCCAGTACGACCCGTTCCTCGAGACGCTGCTCGACATCGACCCGAAGACGGGTGACTACACCCCCCGCCTGGCGGAGAAGTGGTCGGCCAGCCCCGACTACAAGGAGTGGACCTTCCACCTGCGCAAGGGCGTTCAGTTCCATTACGGATTCGGGCCGTTCACGGCCCGGGACGTCGTCCATTCC
>CAZPYZ010000713.1:0-2270 GCA_964590215.1 uncultured Dehalococcoidia bacterium
CCAACGGCCTGCGCCCATCTACGTTCACCTGTCAACGGCATGGCTGGTCTCTAGGGAGAGGCTCCTATTACCCGCTCAAGCTGGGCCGCGGCCTGGCGATAGTTCCGCAGCGCGACGACATGGTTAGTCTTCGTGCCGAGAAAGCTCCGCTGGGCTTCCAGCACATCGAGAAGCGTCAGGGCGCCCTGCTCGTACCCCTCCAGGGTGAGTTTCAAGAGCTGCTCGACTTGGCCGAGGATGCCGGTCTGAAACGATTCCAGCTGCCGTTCGGCCTCCTGGGCTCGGAGGAAGCTCTCCTCCACCTCCAGGGCTACCCGTTGCCGGGCTAACTCAACGTTCGCCTTGGCCGCCTCGACCCCGGCCTTCGCCTGCTGGATCCCTCCCCTGATGAACCCGAAGTCGAAGATGGGAAAGGAGACCTTGGCGGTGAAGAGATACTCCCAGCTCGTCCCCGCCTTTCGCTCCTGCGCGAATTCCGAGGAGATAGAAAACATTGGGAGCCACTTCGACTTCGCCAGAGAAACCTGGGACTCGGCTGCCTTTTCGCCGGCCTCCGCTCCTTGCACCTCGGGTCGGAGGCGAATGGCCATTTCCTGGAACCGCACCCGATCCGGCTCCAACTTTGGGAGAGGCGGCTCTACAACTTTGAGAGGAGTCTCCAAATCCCGTCCCAGGAAGAAGTTGAGCCCGGCCCGCTTCTCCGCCAACACCCGCCGGACCCTCAGCACCTCCTGAAGGGCCTTGGTGTATTCCACCTCGGTCTTGATCCAATCAGAGCGGGGAGCGGCTCCCACCTCGAACCGTGTCCGTGCAGCCTTGAGGAGTCGCTCAGCGACAGACAGGTTCTCCCGCGCCACTTCGGACACCGTCTCCGCCGCGATCAGCTCGAAGAACGCCGTCTTGACTTGAAGGGTGAGGTCTAGCAGCTCACGCTGGAAGACCTGTTCCTGTCCCGTCAGCTCCGACGAGGCTTTGCGTTTCCTCAATAGCCACTGTCCAAAGATCTCGAGCTCTTGCTTCAGCTCAATGGCGTGCTCACGGTCGGCGGTCCCTTCCTCCCGCTTCGCCTCCAGGCTGGGATTGGGAAACGCCCCTTGGCTCCTCACCCGAGCGCGGGCCGCAGCGACCTCGCTCTTCGCAGCCACGAGGGCGGGGAACCGCTCCCGCGCGATCCTGAGGGCCTCATCGAGCGTGAGGGCAATCTCTTGGCCGGTCGCGACCGATGCGGTGCAAACGACAAGTATGAGGGCCGCGCTGACCACAATGCGTGGTAAGCTCCGGCGTGACCCCATTTCCCTATTCGGTTTCATCCGGGTCGATGTGGTCACACCGACGCGGGGCGGAGCCGCGACGCGACCGAGATCCCCGCGGCAGAGCCAAGAAACGAACCGAGCACCACACCAGCAACCCAGGGAGCGATCAGGCTCAGCGTCAGCGTGTGGCACTGCAGGTACACGGACGGAGCAATAAGCAGCCCGTAGGCACCCGCGAGGCGCAGCACGTCAGACATAATCTTGCCCGGCCGGGCTCGCGTGATCGTCATACCCGACATGAAGACCGGCGTCGAGGCATAGAGCGTGCCGGCCACGGCGAGCACTATGTTTAAGACAGCGGAGGCCTGAGCGGCCTCGAGCCAGCGTCGGCAGGCTTCGATGACGGCCGGCATCGAGAGCACCGGGCCAAGCAAAACAGAAAGTCCGGCGGCCACCAACGCCGCCAGGGCGAGCCGGCGATATCTCTTGTGCTGGATGAAAAAATTCGCCCCACCGTAGAGGGCAGTCCAGAGCGCGCCCACCAGCCCTGCTTTGAGCGGGGTCTCTCCCGGGTGAGCGCCCGCGCCGAGCAGAAGCAGCGACAGGCTGGCAGCCGCGGCCCCTGCCAGCAGGAACCCCAGGAGGTGGGCCATGGCAGGCTGTTGGGCGCGACGCGCCGCGTCCGCCTCCCGGATCGCGAGTGTGGCGAGGACACGCTCCGCAATGCCAGCCGGCGCAGGTGCGGGCCAGCGATCGAGCGCGGAAGATAGGGCGCGCAGCTCGGACCAAGCGGTCTGGCACTCGACGCAGCCCTCCAGGTGGGCGGTCACGCGGCTGCGGTCTTCCTCGCCAAGTTCCGCATAGAGCAGGTCCACGAGCCGGGCCCGGACCTCTGCGCAGCTCATTCCCGCGCCCTCCCGCGATCCCGCACAGCGAGCCACTCCTTTAGCTTTTGTATCGCCTCATGAATTCGCCATTTCACCGTCCCCAGCGGGATCCCCAGGGCCTCCGCGATCT
>CAZPYZ010000714.1:0-2269 GCA_964590215.1 uncultured Dehalococcoidia bacterium
TGGGCCCCCACAGGCGATACCTTCCTGGGATCCATGGCGCTCTCGATCCAGGAGACGGCCACCAAGAGCTTGGGGTCTACTTTGTGGTCGCGTCCAGCTTTTTCGAAGCTCGGCCACAGATTCTGGATGGTGGGATAGGCGCTCTGCGGGATCATGGCGCGCCACCCCCCACCGTGGAGAAGTGCCTTATGCGGTTTTGTATGCTGGGATTGAACATGAGCGTGCCTCCTTGTCACTGAGGCCCGCCAAGTCCACCGAGAGATCAGCCCGGCATTCCCACATCCCACACGCCTCCTGTCCTCCTGTCTTGAAGGGTTTTCTTCAAGGCGAAATGTGGTATAATAAGAATGCCTTCAGAACACTGCCGCAAGCGGTGTCCTTTAGGGAACCCCCCGGTGAAGCTTAGTGGGAAACTGGGACTTCACTGGGGTGTGCTTTTTGTTTCCTTATTTCTCACCTCGCTTTCGCTGGATTTAAGAAATGGGACGCATTACCTGGGCCTGCACCGGCACGTCTCGCAGGGGATTCTAACGAAAAGAAGCCAGACAAGCGTCGAAACGGCGCTACGCCTGGCTCTTCTTTCCATCATTTGAAGCACCTGGGTCAAGTGGTCGAAATGCTCGAGAGTCCCGCGGAGCCACCACCTCCCAAAGTCTTCGTTGAAAAAGTCACGGCAAACACCTCCTGTCACGTAAGGTGCTCAAAAAGACAAAAGCTCCGCAAACTTCCCCGCACGGTCTGTCCGCCAGGAGTCCGCAGAGTCTCTTTTGAATCATTGCCTCGCCTCTTCGAGACCGCAGTCCGCATGTCTTCTCGCAGCGCCAGGAGCCACCGTGCTGCGCCAGCCCCCGCTCACTCGCTCAGGTCGGAAGATAAATAAACCTGATCTCCCACTCTCCCATATTACTTTAACATTTCATTGAAGCGATGTGAATAGTCCGAACGGCCGTATTTTAGCCATTTTGATAGGTCTTTCGACCTATATGTAGCATAACAAAGGGGTTTATTCCACGGAAGCTCCGCCACTTTAAGGTGACAAGCCGCTATGACAGAGTCAGTAATACCAGAAGCCTCGGCAATGACGCTTGATCCACCCGCTGATCAGTCCGCCGGCGATAGACCGCGTCGGGGCCCTGTCATTCAACCTCAGGCTAGAGTTCTCCGGCGAGGCGGAGCACTGCTTCGTAGAGGTCGTCTCGGATGCCGAAGTCTGCGGCGCGCATCCGCTCAAGGACGACGCGGCACAATGGGATAAGCTGGAGCTGCCTCATGGCCAGCACAAGTTCGACGGTGTGCACGGGCTGCAGCCCCATGCTTTGAGCCACGGCGCGCGCGGGTCGATCATCGGTGATCACCCAGTTGGCGTGGACGGCGCCGGCCAGGCTGAGGAGCTCCCGGTCCGCGGGAGCGAGGTTGGCCGCTTGCAGCTGATGGCCAGGCGGCGGCGGCGTCTCCACGGTCAACCATTTGTCCCGGGCGACCGTCACCTCGGCGGCACCAGGGCGCCCGGCGCCGGCCACTGCCACTTCGTTGAAGACCGCTGGGGGAATGCGGACGACGTCGAACAACTCCGGTAGAAGGTGCAGCACGCCGCCTTTCGCTAGACCGATGAGCGAGTTGGTGTCAACGACGGTGATCAATGACGGGAGTGGTGCTGGTCTGTGACGGCCTGCACGAGACTGGCAACCATCTGCTCATCGGGCGGCTCCGTGAGGATGGGAACGCCACGGGTACCCAGTAGATCGAGGAAGTCGTAGTATGTCAGTCCCAGCCGCGCCGCGGCTTGGCGGGTGGACAGATGCCCGGCCTGCCACAGGTCAATGACGACGGTCTCCAGGGCCCGCTGGCGGGCGCGCTGGATGGCTTCCGGGGGCAGATCCTTGGGGAGTTTGACGGAGATGCGTAGTTCCTTCATAGGATGAGCCTCACGTAGTAAGGATAGGTAGAACGGATGGCCCCGTTAAGCCACCGGCGCCACTTCTCTGAATAGGTGAGGGCGTCTCGGGGACGTGGCTGAGGCCGGTACCTGGTGGGCATAGACGTCCAGCCCGTGCCGCCGGGAGGACCTGGCGGCTCGCCTGTGCTACGCCGAGTTGACGGGGAAGCGCTGCACCGGCACGTGTGGACAGCAGCCCAACCCAATGTTGGCCCAACTGATCGAAGCCGTGGGCATCTCCGTTCACGACTGCTGTGACGTGGAACCCGATGCGTGGGATGCGGCTTCGACCAGACGGTAGCCAGTGATACTTTGAGATCCAGCCACGATCGA
>CAZPYZ010000715.1:0-2263 GCA_964590215.1 uncultured Dehalococcoidia bacterium
TCCGCGCGACATGACGGTCTTGCAGGCGGCCGCGGCGGCTGAACTTGGTCGTTCGGCAAGCAGGCGGCGGAAATGTTTCCTTCTCTTGCCTCCGGAGGCATGGTCCCATGCGCGGCAGATGGATAACCGTTCGGTGCGTGTGTTTCCTGGCGGTGCTCGTCGCTTGCGGCTGCTTCTCGGGGCCGGTGTACAATTTCAGCGGGGCGACCCAGTTCACCCACCGGGGTGGGATCGGCGTGCTCTATCATCCGGGAGATCACGTCGCCTTGGTCATTTGGGTTGACGCGCCCAAGGTCGAGTCCTTGGTAGGGGACGCAACGGGCCACACGAGTTCCGTACGACTTCCAGATGGCCGCACCCTTAATTGGAAGTATCAGGTCGAGAAGGATGGGGGAATCACCAAGGTGGTCTTCGGAGTCAATGGCAACCTTGACCGGCCCTACGACCTTGCCGCTGGGCGGCTGTTCCTGGTCACGACCGGTGGCCCGGACTACGAGGTGATGCAGCGGCCGCTCGACACCATAGCTCTCAGCAAGGAGTCCCGGGAGCCCGACCGCACCAAGACGATCGAGGCTGCCAAGGCCCGTGTGCTGAGACTGGCGGACGAGGACCCGCAGGTGTCAGCCTTCGTCGCAAAAGCGGCCGGACAAAAGTAGCTTGCCGAACCATCCGTTGAAGCTGACCGGGCCGCAGGTTCTGGTTTGGTGAAGGTTGTTGGCTGCGTTCAAAGTCTGTGGCAGTACGGCGGCCCGGCAGCTTAACGGGGTCGTTCGGCGGCGCAGGGGGATGCGATGAGAATCAGCCGGCTAGCTTCGTTGCTCGTGGCGGTCGGCTATATCAGCGCCGCCTTCGTGGGTGCAACCAAGGGGCACGGGGGCTCTGCGGTCATCCTCGCTGTGGTGATCCTCCTTTTCCCATTGGCCTTGATCTGGTTCCCGGATGTGTTCGGCGACTACATCGGTCCGGTACGACGCGGCTACGTTGATCAAAAGACGCCGCCCATAATGATCGCAATTGCGGGGTGGTTTTTTCTGGTTGGCATGCCACTGATCCTGTACCAAATCTGGCGATCCAGGGACTAAGCCACCTTGCCAGGAACATCTCCTCCGGACGGTGACTGACAAGAAAAGGGGCATCGGGAATATTCAAGGTTTCCAGGCCGAACCAGCCGTTGCAGCAGACGGGGCCGGCGTCACGGCTTTCCGACGCGCAAAGTCTTTCCTGCCGGCCCCGCTGCTGAACTTTATCGTTCGGCCACTTGTCATCGCAGAAGCAGGGAGAAGCCATGTTGGCCTACCGTGACTTTGCGCCGCGGGCCCTTGGGAAGGCGGGCTGGTTGGGCTGGTCCAAGGGTCTCACCTGGGAAACCTTCGATGACGCCTTGGCCGCCGCCAACTCATGGATCGCGGGAGAGTCGGTCAAGGTTGTCACAGTCGAGACCGTCGTGCTGCCAAATATCCCCTTTTCCGGTAATCCGGACAGGACAGTCGCAGAGCCGCAGACCTCGGGCGGACACAGTGCGGTCGGTGCTGGCATTTTCGGCCAGGCCTACTGGTATCAGTTCGTTCGCGTCTGGTACCAGAAGTGACACCATCGAGTCATTCTCCAGCGCAACGGAGTTAGGCCGAACCAACGGATGAAGCTGACCGGGGCCGCAATACTGCTTTCGCGCGGCATCAAGGTCTTGCAGGCGGCCCCGGCAGCTTATCCTTATCGTTCGGCGGTGAAAGGAGATGACGCATTATGAGTACCAGCGTTCAAGTCGGACGCAATGACCTCTGCCCCTGCGGGAGCGGCAAGAAGTATAAGAGGTGCTGCCTCTCGGCGGTGCAAGCGAGGATGATGCCTCCTCGTCCGGCCCAGCGAAACGGGGAACGGTTGGTGTTCCATCAAACGCCAGCCGAAATGGCTGCGGTCCGCGAACAGGCTACCGTACCGCTTCCGCAACCTCAGTTCGGCCGCCCAGCTGGTCCGTGGCCAGGTGGTGGGGAGACGATCGAGGCTACCGGAGGGCACCCGTTTTGGGTAATATCTGGGGAGGACCTGGACAAGCGACCCATCCCCGAACATTGCCCGGCCGAAGTGCCCAACTCCGCTATCCCGGGCCGGTGGGTCAACGCCATCGACCTGCGGGTCGGCGATGTCCTGTTCACACGGGACGGCCGCCGCGTGCCGGTGACCAACGTGTCGGTACGGCACGTCCAGACGAAGGTCTACAACCTCCAGGTGGCGGAGCTAGAGAATTACGCGGTCGGAAACACAG
>CAZPYZ010000716.1:0-2257 GCA_964590215.1 uncultured Dehalococcoidia bacterium
GGTCTTGATGCCGGGGGGTCTCCGCCAATACTCTTCCCAGGCCTCGAACACCATTTGCACGCCAGCCTCCTGGCTGACGAACTTGTACGGCCCGGCGCCGAGGGGATGGGCTTTGAAGCCCTCCTTCCCGACTTTTTCGTAATAGTGCTGCGGGACGATCCAGCCGATGCCCGTGTTCCCGCCGTTGTAGAGGTCCAGGAAGTCCACAAAGGGTGTCTTGAAGTGGAAGATGATGGTGCGGTCGTCCACGACCTCGATCCGGTCGAGCTTGTCGTGGAACAGCTTGAAGTTGATGCCCCTGTAGTGTTCATACGTCCATTTCACATGCGCCGTGGTGAGGGGATGGCCGTCCTGGAACTTCAGCCCCTGGCGCAGGCGGAACGCCGCCTTGGTGAAGTCGGCGGTCATCTCGGCCTGCTCGGCCAGGCTGTAGGTATAGACCCCCTGCGGCATGGGCTTGATCATGGCATCATGGACCAGGTAATCGTAGTGCTGCTGGGTCAGCGACATGATGTGTTCGAGGGGGTCCAGCCAGCCGGGGTCCAGCGCATAGTGCTGGCCGATGGTCAGGGCCCCTTTCGGCTTTGCCTTGACGGCCTCGATCTCGGCATCCTTGATGTCCACTGGGGCGAGAGGTCCGGCCAGGATCGGCCCGCGGGCGGGAGTGGCCGCCTCTCCGCAGGCTCCCGCCAACAGCCATACCAATACTGTCAGGACAGCACACATTTCCTTCGCCAAGGGTTCCCCTCCTATGCGTGCCAGGGACTGGCACAGATATGAGTAATCGCCAGGCTATGCAAAGTTGGCCCGAGTGTATGGAAGCTGGGCAGTGGTGTCAATCGAAATGTTCGGCTGCGAGTAAGCGTTCAGCGAGCAGCCAGAGAGATGCAAGGTTCAACGTTCAAGGTGGAGAGGGCCACGTTGAACGTTGAACCTTAGCCGTCAGCGGTTTGCATAGCGTGGAAGCGCCTGCTCGACTTCGCCCCAGCTTTCGGCGGCCATGAGCTGCGCCCAGCGCTGATAGAAGTGGCGATGGTTGCTCTCGCTCATGCGGAAGTTGCTGGCCCGGGCCTTGAGGTCCTCATCGTAGCGCTCATGTCCCAGCCCCATCTGGGTGTTGAGGGCCATGCGTCGAGAGACCGCCCCACGGCAGGTGCGGGTACACTCCTGCCAGTTGTCCATATCGTCCTGCTCGAAGGTCCCCGACGGGCTAAAGCCCCGCACGCCGGCCAACCGAATGGCTTCCTTGACCTCAGGCGGGGCCGCCGTGTCCACATACACCCACGACCAGACCTCTGTCTTTTCAGGTCCGCGCGGGTGCCAGACGCGGAAGGTGCGCGAGGTGGCGCGCAGAAAGGAGAAGTTGGGAAACACCGTCCCCACGATGGGGTTGATCAGGCGCGCTCGGGGGCCGAGCCGCCGCTCCACCTCCGGGCGAATCGCTTCCTCGTACGCCAGGACCTCGGGCAGAGGCGGGTCGGCCACGTCGTCGGGACCGAGGCAAATGAGGCAGTGGCCGTTGCCGGGAGACACCACAGCGCCGGTGGTGGTTGGTTTGGTCGTCACACCGGAACTGAACGAGGTTTTGATCGCGGAGAGGTGGGTCCATTGCACATGGTAGGCGTCGCCGCCGAAGTTTTCGGCGGGGAATTTCCAATTACACGGCATCACCCATTTGTGCATGCCGCCGATGACCTCGATGCCCCCCTCGCGGCGGTCGAAGAAGGCATCCAGATACCAGGTCATGTCCCCCAGATACTCCAGCAGCGGCGGCGCCATGGGATCGAACGTGGCAAAGAGCAGCCCTTTGTAGCTGTCCAGCTGAGCCACCGGGAGCAGCCCCCACTGCGCCCGGTCCAGCTCCCCATAGTACGCCTCCTTGAGGTACGGCACACCCACGAGGCGCCCGGCGTTGCTATAGGTCCAGCCGTGATAGGCACAGATGAAGCTTGCGGCGTTGCCCGCATCCGCCCGACACAGCCGGTTGCCCCGATGACGGCATACGTTGAGAAACGCGTGGATCTTCCCCTGGCTGTCCCGCACCACCAGGACCGGGTCTTCGCCCATATAGGTGCTGAAGAAGTCGCCCGGCCTGGGGATCTGGCTCTCGTGGCACAGGAACAGCCAGCAGCGGGCAAAGAGCTGCTCCAGTTCCTGCTCGTAAATCTCCTGTTCGATGAAGATCCGCCGACTGATGAGGCCTCCCTCAACGTCCACCAACCCTTGGATGTCCGTCGCCATGGCGTCCCTCCTTCCC
>CAZPYZ010000717.1:0-2249 GCA_964590215.1 uncultured Dehalococcoidia bacterium
CTTCGGGCCAGCCGTATCCGTGCTTCACACACCATGCCGCTCCCTCGATCATCACCTTCCGGAACTCACTGTCGGAGAGCTTGACGAAGCCGCGGGAGCCGACGCCGGCCGGAATCGCCCTGAACAGTAGCTCCACCAATTCCTGAAGCCTCGGCCGAACCTCCTCTAGGGTGAGGTTTGTCCTCATCAGACGCATCCCGCAGTTGATGTCAAAACCAACTCCGCCGGGAGAGATCGCACCGGTTTCGGGGTCCATCGCAGCCACGCCACCGATGGGGAAGCCGTAGCCCCAGTGGCCGTCTGGCATGCAGAGGGCGTAACGCTGGATACCAGGAAGACATGCGACGTTGGTCACCTGCTCGAAGACACCTTGGTCCATCTCGTTCAGGAGCTTCTCCGTGGCAAAAATTCTGGCCGGGACCAGCATCCCCTCCTTCTCTGTCGCAGGAATTTCCCAAATTCCCTCAGCAACCTTCGCTACCTTCATGAGACCACCTCCTCACACGTCCAAGACAACCTGAGCCCGCCAGCCGCCATCAGCCGGCTGGACCTCGAACAGATGGAGGGTCGGGGCCTTCACGTCCGACCTCATTGAATGCCGCTCTGGGTCAATCGGCTCGCCAGCGACTATGGCGTTTAGCACATAGTTGCCGTCCCGGAGGCTGACCTCGACCTGAAAGTGTGAGAGAAACATGGCTTCAGCATCCTTGAGGAAGACCAGTTCGGCCAGCCAGCCGAACAGGAGCCCTTCCAAGCTTTCGTTTTCGAGTTGAACGTTGATCTCACGACTCGGCCTCACCTGATCCACCTCGACCATGGCCTCGAACGTAGCCAAGGCGCAGGCCTCGAAGAGGTCGGCCTCGGTCTTTCCCCATGCTTCGAAGGCCACGTCAGCGATGGCCACGTCGTCCAGGAACCGATACGTTCCCATCCTGTAGTTACCTTACGCCCCTCGGCCCCCTTTGTCAAGAGCATGCGAACCTGACGGTTGCCCTGGTCAGCGTAATTTTCGCTTGTGCGGGTTTCCTGGTGTCCTGGAAGTACTTGACCTTTCTGAGTAGCTACCCGGCTGAAACGAGGGGATGCCAGTGTATCACCTGATAATGCGCCAGATCATCAATGCTCCAGATATGCTCCGTCAGCGTGGCAGCCATAGCAGGGCTGCGATGCTGGTAGGTCCCATCGGACTGGCGCAGCCGCAGCCCTCGATGATCCCAGCAGCAGTTGTAGTAGGTCACCGACAGCCAGCTTTGGGCCTCATGCATCTCCACGGTCTTCGAAAACCGATAGGTCCGCCGCCCCTTGCGGGCATTCAGGTGGCGATCCGTGCTGTTCTCCCGCTCCACCAACGCCGTGTTGACGGCCCAGGAGACGGGCGAGGCGGCCAGAGCGGCCGTCAACGATTCCTCCGTCCCGTAGATCCGACGGATCTCCGTTCCCACGACACGTCCCTTCCGGCGGATCTTGTGGACAGTGGCATAGACCAAGTCGCCCGGCGGCACCTGGTACGGCTTCTGGGGCCGCCCGGGGCGCCCTGTCCGAGGCGGCACGACCCACTCCCCATAGGTGGCCAACAAGGCAGCCCCGTAGGGCTTGTACGCATCGCTGGTGATCAACTGGGGTGGCTTCCCCCCATTCGCCCGGTGAGCGAAGTCTTGGACCAGGGCCCAGGTCTTCGCTTCCGTGCGCCGACCTGGGACCAGAGACACGACCAAGCGCGACTCGACCGCCAGGGCGACATGATCCCAGTGATCGCCACACCGACTCGGATCATCGTCGTCGGTGAGGTGAGCCTCCTTTTTTTCCCACAAAGGCCCACTTCTCGTCCAATTGGACTTCTTGCACCGATACGCCCTTTACCAGCTCCTCGTGTACGCTCTTGGCATGCTCGCCTGCTTTCCGCTGGAGCCGTTGCACCGCGTCCTTACTGGCACCCGTTAAGCGGCACGTCTGCCGGACACCGCAGCCCTCGGCCAAGTGGTGGAAGATCCGCACGGCGCGGTCCTCGGGCATCCGACAATCCTCCAGCGGGGTGTGGCGTCGCTCCGAAAAGCGGACCCCACAGGTCTTGCACTCCAGCAGGCGGATGGGCTGGTATTTCCCATAGGTTTGATGCACCCGGAGGGTCCCAGCACCCCGTTTGCCAACGTCTGGACAGGCTTCATTCACACAACCGAATTCCTCTATGGGTTTCATGGACTCTCCTCCCACCCTTGCTCGGGCTCTCTTTGCTCGAAAGCCTATGGTGG
>CAZPYZ010000718.1:0-2246 GCA_964590215.1 uncultured Dehalococcoidia bacterium
CGTCGGGCCGGGCCTTCATCAAGTCGTCAGCCGCTGGGATCGTGAGGTCGATGTCCAGTAGGTCCACCTGTTTCGTCTGGAACGCCGCCAGCGCGGTCGCGTCATCCGATATGACGAGGCCGCGCACCTCGTCGAGGTAAGGTCTCTCCGCGTCGTAGTAGTTCGGGTTCTTCTTGAACACCCAGCGGTTGCCTTTCTGGGTGGCCGCTTCGTCGTGGAAGAACGCCCCTGCGCCCAGAACCCGGTTCTTGAAGTGGCCGTCCTCCTCGAACTGCTCCTTCGGGTAGATGGGGTTGAGCCGCTCCGACGCCGCGTAGTACACGAAGGGAGCGAAGGGCTGTTTGTAGCGCACGATTACGGTGGACGGGTCCGGCGCCTCGATGGCTTCCAGCCCCGTGAACATCCAGTCGCCCTGGCTCTTCGGCAGCTTCCTGCCGGCCAGCTCACCCGTACGGGAGATGTATTCGAAGCTCCACTTCACGTCGGCCGCCGTGATCTCCCGGCCGTTCACTGGCGCCTTGTCAGCGAACTTAGCGCTCTTTCTTATGTGGAAGGTGAAGGTGCGTGCGTCGGGGCTCACTTCCCACCGCTCCGCCAGCTCCGGCTTCAGGATCGCGTCGGCAAAACCGACCGCCGGGCCCGTCTCGAAGTCCAGCAGTTGGATATGAGCGAGGCCGCTGGCCCAACTGTTCGGCGATGACTGGCCGACGTAGGTCGTGTCGAAATCAAACATATCGGTTGGCATGCGAACGCTCAGGGCTCCACCGTACTTCGGCTGACCCGCCGCCTGGTCGGGAGGTGTCCCCTGCCGCACGGGACCGCAGGCGAGGGCGAAAAGAGCGATTGCGGCGAAGAACACCGGCATCTTCATGCTTAACCTCCTACCGGTCGAACCCTTCGCTCCAGTCATTGCGGAAAGGTATGACGAATGAACGATGTGATCAAATGGTCTGCACACGGCATCGTGGGCTGTCAGGCGCCATTCTGCGCCTACAAACCGTACAGCGCCCTTGGATTGTCCTCTAGGATCTTCCTCACGGTTCCTTCCGGGAGCCCCCCGTTCCCTCGAAGGTTCCGAAGGGCCTCCAATTCACTGGAGGTGTCCGAGTGCCCGTAATCGGATCCGATGACGAGGTTGTCCTCTCCCGCGTGTTTGATGATGTACGGGATGTCATCGTTGGTCTGGCACGCCACGTACATCCTGTTTTCTGCGAGAGGATTCGGGCCCAGCGACTTTCCTTGTCGCTCGAGCCGCCGGTCAAGGTCGGTGAGAATGTAGGGCAGCCAGTTCGCCGCGACTTCGATGAACCCAAACCGCAGTTTCGGGAACATCGCGGGGATGCCATGGAAGAGCAGGGAGTGGAACGCCCCGATAACCGGGACCTTGTTCTGGTGCCAGGCCTCGCCGGCCACCAGGCTTGCGAAGGCCGGGTTGGCGCCCCCGGCGTGGACGCAGAGCGCCAGGTCCAAGCGCTGAGCTTCCTCGTAGAAGGGAAAGAAGTACTCGTCGATGAGCAAGCGGTCCCCCTCGTAGCCCCGCATGAAGATGCCGCAGGCGCCGTTCTCTTTGCCGAACTGGATCTGCTCGATGGCCTGATCCATGTCCAATAGGGGAGGCACCACCGTCCAGCGCAGGCGGTCTGGGGCCTCCTTCCATATCTCGGCAAGCCAGCGGTTGTAGCTCCGACAAAGCGCGGCCTCGTACGGGGGCTTGGCCGTTAATTGCCCCAGGAAGATGCTGGGGTAGAGCACCTGGACCTCTACCCCCAGTTCGTCCATGTGTCGTAGCCGGCCCTGGATGTCCTTCATCGTGCGAGACCCGATGGTGGTCTGGATCCTGCCTGAAAGGGTCTCCCGCGGGTCATCGGCCTCCACCGGCGCGGCGCCGCCGAAGGTAGGTGCTCGCAGCTTCCCGTCGATCCCGACGAACTGCTTTCCCTCGGTCGAGGTTAGGTAGTGGGGCCTATACTTCGCTTCGCCTTCCTCCATGAAGGCCCAGGTCTGCTGGGTCTCGATAACGTGGCAATCGGCATCGATGGTGCGCATGTCTTCCTCCTTGAACGGGGCAACTGTAGCGCCAGCAGAGAGTCTTGGTCAATGTTCAGGCCCGCCCCTTTGATAGGCCTTTCACGGCTTCCTGCCACCTTTTTGGTATGATACGGAGCGGTTATGCCCTGGCCTGAGCGCATCCTGGGACGAGGAGCCTGGAGGATCCCGGGGACGGCCGTACTGGTGGCGGCCGGCCT
>CAZPYZ010000719.1:0-2239 GCA_964590215.1 uncultured Dehalococcoidia bacterium
CCCCCGCCTCGGCCAGGAACGCCCGCTCGTGGTCGTTGACCTCCTGCCGGTAGGGACTCGCCAGAACCACCCGTCGGGCGCCCAAGGCCCGGAATGCCTCCAGGACGGCGGTGGCCGTGCTGATGGTCCGGCGCCCCGTTGCCGTAGCGATGGCCTCGGTGATCTCCTGCTCCGCGGCGAGGCCCGCCTCCATGGAAGAACCGGTGCAATGGAACACGATGACGTCGCACCTGGCGTCCGCCAAATAAGAGGCGGCCTCTTCTATCTTGTCCAGCATCTCCGTGGCCGGGGGCGCGTCGGGCCGGGTGATGCCCAGGCGGGTGACGTGGACCCCCACGTCCGGCGGGGCATAGCGCTGGAACTGGGGTTCGCTCAGCCGGTTGCTGGAAGGGATGATCAGGCCGATGCGGACTGTGGGGTTCATGAGCGCCTCCTCGGTTTCAGCGTCGATGCATGATACTTCAACTTGACTTGGCGCGCCACCAAAACCACAATGGGGTAACCCGAATGGGCTTGCCTTGGGCTAACACAAGGGCAATGGCGGAAACAAACGAAGAACTCCTGAGGGTCTTCGAGGGCCCCAAAGGAAAAGCCGAGGTGTTTGAGCTGGTCGGCGCAGAGAGCGGGCGTATTGGCGTCGAGAAGGTCGAATACGAGATCCGCTTCGGCGAAGAGCGCCGAGTGGTTGGCACCATGGGAGAGGCCGCGATCATTGCCGAGGAATTGACGGGAGGAACGTAGATGCTCACCCAGGAACAGAACGAAACCCTTACCCGGGTCGGGCCCGGCACCCCCATGGGCACCCTGATGCGCCGGTACTGGGTTCCCTTCCTCCTCTCATGGGAGCTGCCGGAGCCGGACTGCCCTCCCGTGAAGGTCCGCCTGCTGGGCGAGGATCTGGTCGGCTTTCGTGACACCAGCGGCAAGGTGGCGCTGGTGGGAGCCGCGTGCGCCCATCGCCGGGCGGACCTCTTCTGGGGCCGGGTCGAGGACGGCGGCATCCGCTGTGTCTACCACGGGTGGCTGTACGACGCCCAGGGCCGCTGCGCCGAGATGCCTTCCGAGCCTGAGGCCACCAACTTTAAGGACAAGGTGCGCATCCCGGCCTACCCGGTGGTGGAGATGGGCGGCGTGGCCTGGGCCTACATGGGCCCGCCCGCGAATCAGCCGGCCGTGCCCAATTTCGAGTGGACCCGGGTGCCGGACACCCATCGCGGCGTCACCAAAGTCTGGCAGAACTGCAACTGGATGCAGGCCCTGGAGGGCGGCATCGACACCGTCCACACCAACTTCCTGCACCGCAACCTGAAGTTAGGCAACACCGTGATGGGCCGGGCCCGGTCGGTCTCCATGGCCCCGGTGGTGGAGGTCGTGCCCACGGATTATGGCTATAGCTACGCCGGCATCCGGACCATGGGCGAGGAGGGAAACTACGTCCGGGCCTACCACTGGGTGATGCCCTGGTACCAGTTGCGGCCCTCCCAGGTGGACGCCGAGATACCCCGCGTGAGCAGCCACGCCTGGGTGCCCATCGACGACTACAACACCATGGTCTTCAACCTGACCTACACCTGGGGCGAAAAGCCGCTCAACGAGCACGAACGGGCCCTCCGCGGCACTGGGAACGAGATGAACGTGGACATCGACCCGAACAACGATTTCCGCTCTGTCCGCACCATGGCTAACAAGTTCCTCATCGACCGTCAGGCGCAGAAGTACGAGACCTTCTCCGGCATCTCCGGAGTGAATACCCAGGATCGGGCGGTGCAGGAGAGCATGGGCGCCATCTGCGACCGGACCCAGGAGCGGCTGGGGACCACAGACCGGGCCATCATCGCCGCCCGGCGCTACCTCTTGCAGGCGGTGAAGGCGGTACAGCAGGGAGAGGACCCGCCAGGAGTGGCGCCGAGCTACTACAACCTGCGGTCCATCGAGAAGGTGCTGCCGAAGCAGGCCGACTGGTTCGAGACCCTGCGGCCCGAGCTGTTCCAGGAGGGGGAGCAGCGTCGGGAGCCGGTCCTGACGGGCGCCCGCTGATTTTCCACCACGCCCACCCTCCGGCCCCGCCCTCAAAGAGCGGGGCCGGACGTGTTTTCAGCGCTTACGGAGGCGCCGCTGCAGCCCGCGGTTTCTGGCGGGCCAACCCGGACAGGACCTCGCTCGCGACCCGGTGATAGCCGTCACCGAAGAAGACCGCCAGCAGGGGCACGTAGGCGACCGTGTTGTAGGTGAAGTGCAG
>CAZPYZ010000720.1:0-2228 GCA_964590215.1 uncultured Dehalococcoidia bacterium
ATGTTGACCCGAGAAGAGAACGAACTGCTGACCAAAACCGGTGGCCGGTATACTGGCTGAGTCATGACGACCAGGTACCAGGTCACCGCCCGCGAGCTTCTGGCCAAAGCCCGAGAGGCCCTGGCACTGGTGGGATGAGGGACAGGTACGCCCGGCGCTTGACGATGTTGCCGATTACGTAGGTAGGCTAGAGCCCCTGATTCAGAGGAGCCCTTAGCATGTTAAGCCGAGAAGAGAACGAACTCCTGACCAGGACCGGGCCGGGAACGGCGATGGGGGAGACGATGCGGCGGTACTGGGTACCGGCTCTGTTGTCCTGGGAGCTGCCGGAGCCCGACTGCCCACCAGTGCGGGTCAAACTGTTGGGGGAGAGCCTGGTGGCCTTCCGCGACAGCGAGGCTCGGGTGGGCGTCTTGGAGGAGTTTTGTCCGCACCGGGGGGCCTCCCTTTGGCTGGGACGGAACGAGGAAGCCGGCTTGCGTTGCGTCTTCCACGGCTGGAAGTTCGACGTGGAAGGCCGGTGTGTGGAACAGCTGAACGAGCCGGTGAGCTTCGCCCACAAGGTCCAGGCGGTGGCCTACCCGACGCTGGAGATGGGTGGTGTCATCTGGGCCTACCTGGGCCCGGCCAACATGATGCCGCCGCCGCCGAAGTTCGAATGGACTCAGGCCCCGGAGAGCCACCGCTATGCCTCGAAGGTGGTCGAGGAGTGCAACTGGCTGCAAGCCCTGGAGGGTGGCCTCGACACCTCTCACGTACCGATCCTGCACCGAAGTCTGGTATCCAGTGACCCCTACGCCGGGGTCGCGGTCGGCACCCCTCTCGCGGTGGGCGAGGCGCCCAGGGTGGAGGTGGATGAGACAGATTACGGCTATCGCTATGCCGGCATCCGGCCCCTCGCGGACAGCCGGCAATACGTACGCACGTACCACTTCGTGATGCCCTGGACGCAGATCCGCCCGCAGCAGATCTTCCGAGCCCGCACGGGCGAGCGGCTTACCCTTATCGCGGGGCACATGTGGGTCCCCATAGACGCTGCGAGCTGCATGGTGTGGAACTGGATCTACAGCTTTGGTGAGGCCCCGGTGCCGGAGGATGAACGGCTGGAGATCGGCACTGGGAACGGCCGCGACGCGGTGGACTTCGACAACGGGTTTCGGTCGTTCCGCAACCCCCGCAACAACTGGCTCATCGACCGGGATGTCCAGAAGCGGGAAAACTACACCGGCATCCCGGGAATCAACGCCCAGGACCGGGCGGTGCAAGAGAGCATGGGGCCCATCGTGAACCGTAGCAGGGAACACCTGGGACCCGCGGACCGGGCTATCATCGTCGCGCGGCAGCTGCTGGCGGGCGCGGTGCGCTCGGTACAGGAAGGGAAAGATCCGCCAGGAGTCGGTCCCAGCTACTACCAGGCCAGGGCCATCGAGCGGATCTTCCCGGCAGAGCAGTCGTGGCGGGAGGCGCTGATGCCGGAGATGTATCCCGAGGAGCTAAGGGTATGACGCTGGAAGAGTACTTGGCCGTGCCGTACATCCTCGCGGTGGAGTCCTTCGAGAGCAGCAACGGGGAGTGGATGCGACGGGCGTCGCATCCAGAGCTGCCGGGATGCGTGGTGGAAGGCCACTCCGCCGTGGAGGTCATCGAGAAGCTGGACGAGCTGCGGGTGAGGCGGATCATGGAGATGCTGCAGCGGGGCGAGCCTATCCCGGTCCCGCGGCCGCCACTCCGCTCGTCAATCCCCGCCCTCAACAAAGAGCAACTGGAGTTCGCCCGCTGGCTGGTGGATCATGGCCGCCTGACGGACGCGCGATAGGGGGGGCCTCGCGGCCGAGAGCATTAGGAAGGTACGAATTCCCACTTCAAGGTCCTTCGTTCCGGTGGTACCGGTTTCAAGCATTCACGGTTCTGTATTCAGGGGAGTGGGCGAACCCAGAACTATGATCCGAGAACTACGAACAGCTACCAGAAAAGGAGTAAGAGATGCCCGAGACAACATTGCTGACGACCATCGAGGGCCCCAAGGGCAAGTCCGAGATCTTCGAGGTGGTGCAGCCGGTGGAGAGTGGCGGACAGCGCTTCGAGTACGAGGTGCGCTATAACGGGGAAACCCAGGTCTGCAAAGCCCTGGGTGAGGCGTACATCATCGCGGGGGAGCTGGCCGGCGTAAAGACCTAGGAGTGCGGCCGGAAAGCCGCACTCAGTCGAGGGAGGCGGGGCAAACTACC
>CAZPYZ010000721.1:0-2214 GCA_964590215.1 uncultured Dehalococcoidia bacterium
TGGAAAAAGCGCCGGCCCACCGGCTCCCTATCGAAGAGGCCATCAACATCGCCCAGCAGGTCTGCCAGGGCCTCGACTTCGCCCACGCCCGTATCGCCTTGCGCGGCCTCACGCCGGACGAAGTGCACCGGATGCTGAATAACCTGACCGGCCAGGATGTGCGCTGGAGTCTGGCTGAGGCGGTGCACCGGCAAACGGAGGGGAACCCGCTCTTCATTCAAGAGGTCCTCCGCTACCTGGTGGAGGAGGGGCTTATCAGCCGGCAGGACGGACGGTGGGAGAGCACCGGAGACTCCCCGCCCGACATGGGGATCCCAGAGGGACTGCGAGACGTCGTCGGCAAGCGGCTATCACGCCTGAGCCCGCAGTGCAACCAGCTTCTGGCTATCGCCGCGGTGATCGGCCGGGACTTCCGGCTAGACATCCTGCAGCAGGTGGCAGACCTCCCGGAGGGAGAACTATACAGCGCCTTGGAAGAGGCCACCGCCGTGGGGGTGGTCGAACAGCGGGCTGGCGTGGCTACCGGCGCCACCTTCCGCTTTACGCATGCCTTCTTCCGCCAAACCCTCTACGAGGAGATATTCGTTCCAAGGCGCATCCGCGTGCACCAGCAGGTGGGCCGGGCCTTGGAGGCGTCCTATGCACGGCGACTCCAGGAGCATGCGGGAGAGCTGGCGGAGCACTTTGCCCAGAGCACCGAGCCGGGCGATCTCGCGAAGGCCCTGGAGTATAGCCGCACCGGCGCCGAGCGATCGGCTCGCCTGGCTGCTTATGGCGAGGCGGTGCGACTGCTGGAGCAGGCCTTGAAGGTGCAAGAAGTCCTGGATCCTGATGACCGGTGGACTCGCTGCGACTTGCTCCTGGCTCTGGGCGAGGCCCTAATCCCCGCCGGGGAGCCACTGCGCGTTGCAACCGTGGTAGCAGAGGAAGCGCTGGCCCTGGCCGATGGCCTGGGCGATAACGACCGCGCTTCCCGTATCTGCCAGGTCGCCTTGCAGGGCATCATGACGCATGGGGGACGCGATGCCATGGGCCGGGGCCTCTGGCCGGCCTGGGCTCAGCGGGCCGACCGCTACGCCCAGCCCGGCACCATCCACCGGGTCTACGCCGACCTCGCCCTCTCGTGGGTGGGCCGCCGCCAGGTATTCGCCGGTGAGGGTAGGGACCTGCGGCTGGCCGCCCTGGAACAGGCCCGAGCCTTGGGCGACCTTGAGGCCATGTTCACCGCTGCTACCTCGTTGCTATGGCTCATCGACGTACCCGGCTCCGAGCAAGTGCGTCTCAGCGTCGTTCAGGAGATCGCAAGCTGGCCGAGGAACGAGGTCAGCGCCCGGTCGCTTCATCTGGCCCTCTTCATCTGCGTGCCGGCCCTCCTCGCCTGGGGCGAGCGGGCCCAGGCCGATGCCCTCTTGGCCCAGATGGACGAGCTCCAGCGTCAGCACCCGTACCCCTACCTTCAGCTCCATTCGCGTTATATCCGAGAGCTGCTCATTGCGACGCTAAACGGGGACCTTGATGCGGTGGTCGAGCGAACGGAGGCGATCCTGTCCGAAGGGCAAAGCTTGGGCAGTCCCCTGGTCGGACAGGAAGTGGGCGACCTCGGCAGCCTGCGGGCCCACCTCTACCTCGGCCGCCCTGACCAGATCCTCTCCCGGCCGCCGGCCCCGTCGCGCACCCGGCCCGGAGAGGCTTCCAGGACCACCCTCGTGCCCCAGCTCCTGGGCCTGGCCCATCTCGGTCGCGTCCAGGAAGCTCGGCCGCTGATGAAACGGCTAACAGACCGCTCTGCCGGGGATCTCAGTACCTGCGTCCTGACGGGTCTACTGGAAGCGGCGGTTCTCCTCCAGGACAGGGAGAGCGCTTCGACGCTAATGGAAATGGCCAGCCCGCTGCCCGCCGGGTTCCTGGGAGACGTCCTCCGCAACCCGACGTGCGTGGAGCGCCACCTGGGCGCGGCGGCCGCGCTGCTGAGCGAGCCGGTGCGGGCGCGCGCCTATTACCAGCGCGCGCTGAACGTGTGCCAGAAGGCTCGCTTCCGGCCCGAGATCGCGCTCACCCGCCTCCAGCTCGCCGAGCTGCTCCTTGAGCACTTTCTGGAGGAGCGCTCGGAAGCCCTCGAACATCTCGACTTCGCCATCGCCGAGTTTCGGGAGATGAAGATGCAGCCGGCCCTGGAGCGGGCGCTGAGGCACAAGGGACTACTCCGCGCCTGAA
>CAZPYZ010000722.1:0-2204 GCA_964590215.1 uncultured Dehalococcoidia bacterium
AGCAGCGCATTACCCGCTTCCTTCAGGAGTGCGCGGGTGCCGGCCGGACGTACAAGAGCGCCCTGCTGTTCGCCGTTCCCCAGGCGGCCCAGCGGCTCAAGGACGAAGCAAAGAAGTTACTGGCGCTGGAGAGCCTGGAGCGGGAGCGGGACCGAATTCAGCTGGACGAAGGCGACCAAAGGGATCTGCGGCAGAGCAAGGAGCGGTCCCAGCGGGACCTCAAGGAGAGCGTGTGGCGAGCATACCGGTATGTGGCCCTGCTGGGGGAGGATGGAGCGCTCAAGGAGATAGACCTGGGCCTTCAGCACTCCAGCAGCAACGAGTCCCTGGTCGGCCTCATTGCGGCGCGGCTCCGACAGGAAGGGCTCCTGGAAACGGAGGGGATCTCCGCTGATTTCCTTGTACGCAACTGGCCACCCGCGCTTGAGCAGTGGTCTACAAAAGGGGTGAGAGACACCTTCTTCGCGTCCCCCCAGTTTCCGCGCCTCGGCGATCCGAACGCCCTCCGGCCCACCATCGCCGAGGGGGTGAACCAGGGTAAGTTTGGATAAGCGAGCAAGAGCCGAGAGGGCGGATATCAGGCGGCCGTCTTCAATGACCCGGCGTTCGGGCCTGCCAATGTAGAGTTCTCGGATGAGGTGGTGCTCCTGCCTCGAGAGAAGGCGCTGGCGGCAGCGGCCGGCGAGGGGAAGGAGCCAGTTGCCGTGCACGACGGAGCTGGGGGGTACGAGGCTGGCCCTGCCGAGCAAGGTGCTGACACTAGTGAATCTGCTGGTGCCGACGTGATGCAAGTGGAGCGCGTTGCCACCCTCCGATGGGAAGGGGAGGTTCCTCCGCAGAAGTGGATGAACTTCTACACGAGGGTGGTTTCTCGGTTCGCGACCGGGCCCGGGCTGAAGCTGAAGGTTGAGGTTGAAGCTGCCCCGGGGGAAGGCATCACGCAGGAGACTGTGGAAGATACGAAGCGGGCTCTGCGGGAGCTTGGGCTAGGCGACTCTGTCTCGGCGGAATAGCAGTTGCCGCAACAAGCAGGTCAGCTGATCATGATAACCTTGGAGAAAGAGAAGAGGATCGAATCCGAACCGCCTGGGGGGCAACAGCGTGGGCTCGTGTAGCTGGCTTGCGACTTTCCTGGATTGGGAAATGCTAGAGGTGAGCCATGGAGTTACCATCGAGCCGGCCACTACCCCGTTGGCGGGACTCACTCGCAGGTCGGGTACCCAGGTTGCCGACGAGATCGGTGGACGCTATTTGCTACGGTACTTGCTTCCGCACCAGGTAGGGACGTACACAGTTGGCAGCGGGGCAACCCACTACGTAACTCCAACGCCGTATGCTCCTGAAGAGACCGTTCCGTTCTTGGCTCTTCCGCGCCCCACGGTGCCGCGTCCTTACGCGCTGGTGTTGGACCCAAGACAGGTGGACTACATCTGGGGACCGCAGTGGGTTCGCGGCGCGCCCGGGATACAATACGTGCTCTTACAGGGGTTTCCCGCGCGGGCAATCGTGGTGCCGGGAACTCCGGGAGCGGCTTGGGAGATCCAAGTCAGGTAGGAGATGGTCGGCATGGCACCGGATGTGATGACTGTTCCACCGGAATTCAGACCAGTTACGGAGGTGTTCAAGGAGTTTTGCAACCGGAACGGGCTTACCGTCTTGGCGGAGGCTGTCGAAAAGCACGGCAGTTGGGAATGGTCCGGATGGGGAAAGGACGACCTTAATCGCTTCGTGATCCTGGACCTAACCGACTCTCCTGAGCCACTTGGTGGCCCGAGGGTCTACCTCGCAGAGGTCTGGGTGGAGGCTGACGACAATCATCGCTTCGCGCGGAGGCTGACCTCGACCGCGCAGTTGAATGAGCGCATATTCCCCGACGGTGTTTTTCGTGGCGCTCTGGTAACACGGCTAGAACAAGCCTGGGGGCAGGTGAACAACCTCAAACCGCAGGACCTCAGGGAGTCGTATCTCCGAGCGAGAGGTTAGCGGCCTGCACCTGACGGGCCGGACGTCGTTGCCCAATGTTGAGTTACGGGGATGTCTTCCTGGAGCATGCGCTGCCAGGCGTGGATGATGTGCCAGTTCACGAGGGCGAGGAGCTTCTCATCGGAGAGCTTCTGGAGGGCTGGCGACAGGCAGGGGCGGAGGTCGTTGAGGACGTTGGCGACGGTGTGATCGAGGGGGACGCCGAGGGCGACCAGGACGCT
>CAZPYZ010000723.1:0-2203 GCA_964590215.1 uncultured Dehalococcoidia bacterium
GGCGGGCCGGCCGTTCCTCGTCCAAGCGGCGCGGCAGGGCCGCGAACCCCTCGGCCTTGAGCACTTCCCGCACCGCGGTCGGGCTGAGCGGGAGCTTGCGCTCCTTGAGGGCCTCGCTGATCTCGTAGATCGAGTAGTTGCGCTTGCGCCAGGCGATGATGGTCTCCCGCGCGGCCGACTTCTGGGGTTGGGCGCGGGGCCCGGGCCGGGCGGAGGCAAAGAAGACGGGCGCGGCCTGGCGCCGGAAGTGATGGCACATGACATGGAAGGTGCCGGGCGAGTACCCGAAGGCGCGGGCCACCTCGGCGGCGGGTCGCTGGTCGACGTAGTACGCCCGCAGGGCCTCGTACTGGCGCTGCTTGGGCGAGGTGGGGTGCAGGAAGACGCGCTTGCAGGCGCTTAGACTCTTCGGTGCACCCAACGGCATGTTCTACGAGTACTACATACTACCCCTGGGGGCCAAGCAAAACATCGGCCCCAACCGACAGTTGCCCAACCTACGAGGGGGAATGGTAATAGCTGGCTGCAGCAGCCTCCAGGGACGCCGCGAAGCTCTGGCAACAAAGAGCAGATAAAAGGGACAGATAAGTGCACAGATACGCTAAGCACGGCTCGAGGAGAACCGGCGACATCCCTGGGATCTGGAGACGGAGAAGCGTCCACCGACTTGCTGGTGGACGCCGAGTTTGACCCGGTTCGCTTAGGCGGTTAGGCTTCCGTGGAAATCCAGGCTAGCCTGGATTCCCACGGAGGGGGTTGAACCTAACACGGCCTGACCAATAGGTTATCGACAAGCCAGGGACGGCGGCGGGGTCAGGTGCCCGCGTGGACGCCGGATTCTCCTGGCATGGATTCCCATCCCACGTGGTCAAGCTCACACAACGACCTCTCAACCGAACTGAAGGCGGAGGCGCTTGCCGCCGAGCCACGGCACCGAGACCCGAGTCTGGTCGAGGCGGGCCGCGAGCAGCAAGGGGTTGTGCGCGCGCTTTTGGAATCGGACGAGGACCTCCGTCTTCGTGAGCTGCACGTGGGCCGTGGCGTTCACGACGTCGCGGAAGATGTGATCGGCCTTGGCGATCTCATAGCCGTTGCCCAGGGTGGTCCCGAGGAGCCGGTAGAGACTGCTCGCCATCAGGGTCAGCTGCAAGTCGCAGTTGACCTTCATCGGCACCGCCGAGGACAGGGCGTCCATATGGAAGAAGTTGATGGCCTCGGCGATGCTGTTCTCGATGACCATCCGCTGGGCGTAGCGGCCGATGAGCTTGGCGGGCGCCCGGTGGAGATCGTTGGTGAGGAGGACGGTGGGCTCTTCGTGGCCGAGATCCAGGATGCTCACCTGGCGGAGGGGGCCCTGGTACTCCGAGAGGGTGATCCGGCGGTCGAGGATCCGGGGCGTGCGGTAGATGCGCCCCACGCCCTTCAAGGTGATCCGGCGCCAGGCCGAGCGCGGGGTCGCGTAGATCTCCCGGAGCAGGGTCGGGCTCCGCCGGCGCAGCGTCATGAACTCGATCCCCCGCTGGTTCAGCCGGTTCAGGTTCGCGTACGTCGTGAGCCGCGAATCGAAGACCAATTCCTTGGGAACGTGCCCCGTTCTCTCCTTCCAGTACTCGACGAAGCGGAGGATCTCGTCGTTCTGGTCCTCCTTGCGCACCTGTCCATTGGCGTAGCAGAAGACCCGCTGGTCGGCGTCCTGGGCCACAAACGCGAGGATCCCCTTCTGGCGGCGGGAGCGTTTCGAGACGTAGTGCTTCTGCACGAGCGCGTCTTCCCCATGAAACGGGATCGTGTGGAAGTCGAGGTCGAACGAGACGCCACGCCCCAGGCCCAGGCGGCCCACCGCATCGGACCAGCGGCGCATGAGCTGGCGATAGGAGGCGGGGCGGATGCGGCAGCTGTACTCGGTCAGAAAGGAGCGTTTGGGGACGACATTGAGGCCGGCAAACAGGGCCAGGCCCTCGTCGAAGACGTCAGGCATGACGTGGCTGTGCCGGCGCGAGCCGAAGAGCTTGAGGCCGAGGACGGCGCGCAGCGCCTGCGCCGCAGGGATCATGTCGGACCCCGGCAACTCGGCCGCCTGCACGAGCCGCGCCCAGGGGATCCGGGCCAGAAACGGCACGAAGAGGAAGAGGCCTCCGTACCGGGTCCGAAACTCGCGCGGGGCAAGGTCCAGGCGCCGGACATCGGCCGCGTCGGCCTGGGT
>CAZPYZ010000724.1:0-2195 GCA_964590215.1 uncultured Dehalococcoidia bacterium
GTGCTCTTCCGATCTTCTTTCCTCTGCATCCCCGCCAGCCGGGGCGTGGGCGCGTAGCTCAGTTGGTTAGACCGAAGTTCCACGGTGCCGAGAGCGGTTTTTGCTGAGGGATAAGGAGTTGGCAGCAGATTGGAGAGCGACTACTGACTACATCGAGCCGTCAGAGCGCGACCTGCAGCAACTTTAGAGCGTGCGCCTGGGACGGGGTGGGACGGGTGATCACATCGAAGGCGGGCAGGGACTTCAACTTGGGCTGGATGCGATTCTTGACGATGGTGCTCAGATCGCGCAGCCAGTCCTGAAAGCTTTGTACCGGGAGACCCTCGAGGGTCTTCTTCTCCCGCGCTTTGCGTTGCGCGGAAGCAGAGCGTTGTGCCGGCGCCACCGGCGAAGTCCTGGCTTCTCCGGGATGCTCATCGTCAAACAACACCGGGGCCAGGGCGCGGCGCATGTGCCATTCCAGGTAATAGGCCAGCAGGCAGATCAGCACGTGGGCGCGTACTCGGTTGGGCACCCGGTGATGAACCGGGCGCACGTTCAGATCCACACTCTTCAAGCTGCGAAAGGCCCGCTCGATCGAGGCCAAGCGCTTATAGGTCTCGACCGCCTCTTCCGTACTCAAGCGCGCGGCGCCCACCGAAGTACGAATCACGTAGACTCCATCCACGGCCGCATCCTGGTCGAGGCGCGCCTGGTCCCGCTGGTAGTGCAAGGTCCCCTGGCGGATCTCCCAGCGAAAGTACTTGGCCACCGTGGTCGCCCCCAACGCCCGGCCCACCCGGTAACTGATGCGCTCGGTCCCGCGCAGCGGCTGTCGCTTGCGCCGCGTGGCCTCGGCGATCTGCTCCAGCTTCTTCTCGGCCACCGCCACCAGCTCCTGGCGTTTGCGCCGTCGTTCCTCGGCCAGCAACGGATTGCGACAAACCACCAACCGCTCCCCGCGGTAATCCGGATGGGTGATTTCCGCCAGATCCCGTTCATCGAACAAGGACATCTGCAGCGCCCCGGCGGAAACCAGTTTCTGAATCTGCGGCGCCCGTAGCGCCGTGATCCAGTCCCAGCCTTCCAGCGGCCGCAGCTCCTCCTCGATGCGCTTCTCCGTGAGCAGGCCGCGGTCCCCCACCAACACCACCCGCTGCAACCGAAACCGTTCCCGCAGCTTGGTGATCTGCGCAGCCAGCGTCTTCGGATCGGCCAGATTTCCCTCGAACACTTCCACCGCCACCGGGCAGCCTTCGCCGTTGGACAGCAGCCCAAACACAATCTGGGGATTGTGGCGGCGTTCGTCACGCGAGTAGCCGTAGTGGGCCAGGGGACAGTGACGGCCTTCGAAGTAAGTCGAGGTCACGTCGTACAGCACCAAGGTGCCGTCGCTGAGATGCCGGCCCGCCAGGGCCGACTCGATCTGTGGCTGCCGCTCTACCAACCAGTCCATGGCGCGGTACAGATCGTTCTCGTCGATCTCCCCCAGCGCCAAGGCTTCCCCCAAACTGCTGTGGCTGGTCTGGGGATCCAGCGCGCGGGCGGTGGCCAGCTTGGAAGCCGGCTCCAGCAGCCGGTGCGCAATCAGGGCCAGTGCCCGATCCCGCAGGGGACTCGGCTGGCGGTCCAGCACTTCCGCCAAGCCGAGACGCTCCAGCCAGCCGAGCACGGCGGCCACATGACCGTGGGGCCAAGAGCGGGTGATGTGGAAGGCATCTTGCAGACGCTCGGCCGGGCTGAGATTGCCTTTCAGGACCTGACGCAAGGCTTCCACCTTCTCGGCGGGCCAGTGGGTGAGGTTAGTGAGGGTGCGATTTTTGACGACGCCGTGGAGGCGGAAGGACTCGCGGAGGAGGATGGCGGGCGGAGAGTTGCGGTTGGGGACGACGGCCACGTACATGTATACATTATATCGGATCTTACACGTTATGTCAAGGGGGATATTAAATAATACATGACTACAAAATGGGGCCAAAACGACCCCATCCTGCTGACACGATTGGGGTTCAGGTGCGGATCACGTGGAACTTCGGGTTAGGGGTGCCCCAGCGGATGGGCAGCGGGACTTTGGCGAGGTCGGCAAGAGCAATCATGCGTCCCACCGCCTCGCCTTCCAGCTCGGGAGGACGGCTGGAGGGGAGGTAGCGCGCCGAGCTCTTGCCTTCCGCCGCGAGCCGCCGGTGGTTGAGTTGCGAGCGCCGGCGGGCGGCTCG
>CAZPYZ010000725.1:0-2194 GCA_964590215.1 uncultured Dehalococcoidia bacterium
GGTTAACGGCGTCCATTACACGCCGCCCGAACTGGCAGACATTTGGAGATAAGCATTTACGGGGGTATTTCTGGTATTTCCGGGCTGTTGCGGCAGGGGAGAAGGCTTTCGTGAACCGGCCGGCCTACGGCCGCCAAGAGTTCCTCCACCGCGAGTACCGCGTAACACCCGGCCACGTACACGACCACCGGCGCGGCCCCCAACTCCCGGTGATACTCCCGCCGCAGCCGCCGGATGCCCTTCTTGGCCAAACGCTGGCCAGCCCGGCTGCGGTAGACTTGGGCGGTGTTGAACGCCAGGCAGGTCAGGGTCACGCGGCCGTGGGCGGCCGCGGCGTCCCGGCCCCACCGTTGCTTCTCTAACCCCCAGCCTTCCTTGAGCTCCCGATAGTTGTCGTCCTCAATATGCCAGCGGGGCCGGTAACCCAGCAGCGCTTGGAAGCCATCCGGCCAGACGCGCGTACTGACCAACGCCTCAGCCTCGGCCACCGGCCAAGCCTCCGGCTCCACTTGGCGAATCAGACAGCCCCACAGCGTGGCGTCGGCGGCGCCGTGGCGTGCCGCGGCCTCGGTGAACCCCTCCCAACTGGTCAAGCCTTCGGCAGAGGCCACGTCCACCACCCGGCGCTGCTTATGCCCTTGCACCGTGCGCACGTAGCGGTGCCGGCTCCAGTGGATCAGGCCCGCCTGCGCCAACCCTTGCAAGTCCTGGTACAGCAGGCGGTCGCAGGGCAGAGCCACCAAGGCATCGATCCCCTGCCCGTACTTCAGCCAGGCGAGCAACGGCCCGTCGGCATACAAGGCATCGGCCAACAGCAGTTCGATGCAGCCCGGCCCGCCCAGCGCCAGCGCTTGCTCGATCAGCACCTTGGTGACGGCCGCTTCCTTGCCTTTCTCCGAGGCATCCCCTTCCAAGAGCCGCCAGGCCACGAGCAGCGGTCGGTCCCCACTCACCTGGACCAGGCAGACCAGGCGCAGGCCCGGCCCCAGTCCCGAGCCGTCCACGGCATACACCTTGCCCCGCACCAACTCACGCTGGTACAGGGCCTTGACGCCAGCCCGCTGGGCTTTCTGCCAGGCCTTGGCCTCGACCCGCCGCAGTTCGTCACGCAGCGTGTCGGGGTGACAGGGGAGCGATTCGGGCTGCCGGCTCTCAGGGTGGCGGTGGCGGCCGTTGTCCCCTCGACCGATCTGCACCGGAGTCCAGCCCAATTGCAGCAGTACCGCCGGCTCGCGGAATAAGGCGCCGCTCGCCCCTTGGTCGGGTAGCAGGAGTGGCTCACGCCACTCCCGCCCCCTAGGAACTGTACGTGCATCTTTCGACGCATACAGCTCGAGCATCGGCCAACGCACCATTCGGAGGCGCGCGGTTGGCCGCATTGGTCTTGCGGACAACCTGGGCGTTACTGCGGCAGAGCCGGCTCCCGAGATGACTTCGGTGGTGGCAGCAGCACCAGCAAGGATCGTTGCGATCCCGCCGACATCTCTGCAGCGCTGCCTAACGCCGGTTGGCTGACGGTTCACGCCCGCCGACACCGGAGGGAAGTCAGCCCCCTTGCGGGTGGGGTAGCAGCCCCTATCCGGCCCATTACAGGCCGGCCTTCGCTTGCTCCCTCGTCCGTTACCCGCAGCCCCGTCGGTCGGCCTTACGACCTCCCTGCCCCAGAGGGAGGGCTACGGGCTTACCACGTTCCGCCGACATAACCGAGCGGGTTAGGTCGTGCCTCTGGGCCGGTGGCGCGTCATCTGCGACAGAGGAACGCTGAGCCTCTGTACCTGGCCAGGTACCTTTTGGTTCAAGCCTGTCAGCAGCTTTGGGTCCGAGACAAAGGGACCACTCTGGCTTGTCGAACATCACGGCCCTTGGAGCACTTCACCTGGGTTGACCATACCGCTCCTTCCTAGCTCCCGACCACCTTGCTGCTGGCAGTCGCGGTTTCGGCTCGCGCTTACGCCGCCAGCCCGAAGGCTGAGGCTTCGTTGTCCCGCAGGCTTCGCACCTCGCCGTTACCGGCGACGCACGCTGCGGTAGGAAACTCCTGGCAGAACAGGAGGCTGTGTCAGCTAATACGCCGCACAGCAGTTACATCAGCGACTTCGTGTCGCACCAGCGCATGGTTAGGTGTCAACGTTGTCATCACCATTTGATAAGCTCCCACTCTGCTGTCTTCTTCCAATCGTCAGAGCCGGTGGAA
>CAZPYZ010000726.1:0-2194 GCA_964590215.1 uncultured Dehalococcoidia bacterium
GAGACCGAGCTGGTGGGCCCGCCAACATTGGGGTCCGCAATTGTTGCGCTGCCGGTTCCATCAAAGATGATGGTATAGGTCTCCCCCGCCGCGGGCGGCGTGATAGTGGTTGCCTGTCCCACGGTGCCGGCCCCATTCTGGGTCTGATTCACGATGGAATTGTTCGCGCTATCCTTGATCTGGAAGGTGCTCTCGCCCGTCGCCGATCCCCCACAGTCTGCAGCGCAGAGGGTGACCGTCTGGGTGACCTCGACCGTGACGCTTGGCGTGCCCGCGGGAACCATCAGCTGGCCGGTGAACACGCCGTCGACGTCTGCCGACTGCGTGAGGCCAGGGCAGCCGACAGTTTTCCCGGCTCCGGACCCGAAGACCACGTTGACATCCCAGGTCCTGGTAGGAGGTCCGGAGAAGAAGGTCACGGCACCACGACCGGCACTGGCCCCAGCGCCGCACACCGGGGAAATGCCGATGAAAACGAAGTCACTCACCTCCTGGAAGGTTTGTGCTTCACCAGTTGCTGAGGGCTGGGGTTGGATGAGCTCGGCCATTCCCAGGTTCACCGTGCTGGAATCACTAGGCTCAATAACGCCATCGGACTGGACATTGGCCGTGCCTGCATAATTGGTAAAGGTCAGCGTCGCCTCCGTCTGGGCCTCGGAGACTGTTACGGTGGCAGCAAGCGCGAACGCAAGGAGCAGGATTACCCCCTTAAGGAACACCTTGGTAATGCCGTTTGTGGGTTTCATGACACTCTCCCTTCTGCCCGTGTTGGGCGATGGCAGATAACGCTGGCAGTGACCCGCGGCCCTCTCGGCCGACGGGTCCACTGCCTTGTTAGGCGATCCCCTCGGCACAGTTACCGTGCGCACCGACTGTGCCAGATCCACCGCGCCGGAATAGGGGCAGAAGGCGATCACTGAGTAAGCTGACCAGCGCATTCATGCGTTCCCCTGGTCCCTCTGGCCACTCGATGCTGGTTGGTGTCGTACGGAACCCCAGCGTCTGAGCGGCATTCCGTAGTGCCGTGAGATCGCCGCCCGTCTCGATAATCGCAGATTCCAAAAAGTATAACCGCCTCTGCGGCATGTACAGCTGGATGACCGAAATCGTCCGGTCTCTAACACGACCACGGTAGGAGATTTGGTTGGCCGTCGTATAGTGATCAGGCAGAACGCTGGCAATGCTGTCGTGAACAACGCGCGCCTCAGGGTGTTGCTCAAGATGCTCTTCGACCGTCGGTGGCGGTGCGGCATCACGTCGACCGGACGGGGACGTTACCTTCAGTTCGTCTCCGTACGTCTCGGGAACGAGCACTTCAAAGTTCCCACCGGTGAAGTACGGCAGCTCCAATGCGACAAGGCGAAGGTTGCCTGACTGGCCGTTCACGTATTCGATGATGCCACGCAGTTCTGGGCTGATACGGTCCACCGCGATAAGAATTCGGAAGCGACCCCGCGTGAGGTTGTCACCGAGCCTTTCGCGGCAGACCGCTTCGTCCCAGCCGTCGAGTCGCGCAGCGCGGAGGTCATCGAGCGGGGATTGCCCCGTCCGCGATGCAAACGCCTGCTCGAACTCGGCCAGCCCCATCCCCCATATCCCGGCAGCGTACTCAAGAACTTGGCCCACGACCGTTCGCTTGGCTTCGCGGTTGTTGGCGAGCTTACATTCGATCAGCGACAGGCTTCCGTCGGACCCAACCCCGACAAGGTCAACGGCGTAATTTCCAACCGGGAACTCGCGGCAGTACACGACACACGGGAGGTCCGGTGGGTTCCGCGGGATGATCTCGGGCGAACTCTTGAGCAGAGCCTGGAGTTCATCCTCGTTGAGGTACGCGCGAGGATCAGCCCGCCGCCAGTCGCCGCCAGGGTTCCGCAGAAGAATTCTCATCGCCTAACGCTTGAGTATCTGGACGACTCGATAACACGCACTACATTTACGTACCGAAAAACCTAAAATCTGCTTCACTCTCCACCACTTAGCGCCGTCTGTCAAGTCCCGGCCTGCTCTCTCTCCCGCCGGCAGTATAGCCCGATATTGGCCCGTGCAGGATATCCAGATACCCAACCCGTGCGGGATATCGCGATACTGGCCCGCAGACCGTCGATGGTGTGTCGCTGAGTCAACCATGCCGTGGTCGGTCACAGTCGGTCCGCAGGGCTGGAAACACCTCGGCCACCTTTGTTCAAAACGT
>CAZPYZ010000727.1:0-2190 GCA_964590215.1 uncultured Dehalococcoidia bacterium
GAACGATGAGACAAAACAGCCATCGAGCCTCTCAGACGTGCTATAGAAGCGGTGAGAAGGCGCTTCAACGCACAAAAAGGAGAAAGCTCGATGGCTACAGACTGTATAGCGCAAGTGGCCTTCCGGTTCCATCGGAATTCCAAGCCCGTGGTGGCGGCCTTCGACGTGGCCCACGCCAGCTCGGACGGCGGCGCGCTCCTGCTCAAGGCGCTCGACACCGAGTGGGGGCTGACCCAGCGGCTGGCCGCCTGCCTCATCGATCCCCGCCAGCCGGGCAAGGTCCAGCATCAGGGCATCGAGTTGCTCCGGCAGCGGGTCTTTGGCCTCGCCTGTGGGTACGCCGATTGCAACGACGCGGCGCGCCTGGCGGACGACCCGATCCACAAACTGCTGCTCGAGCGCGATCCGCTGGCGGGGTCGGCCCTCGCCTCGCAGCCCACGCTCTCGCGGTTCGAGAATGCGGTGGGCCCGCGGGAGTTGCTCGCGATGGGGCACGGGCTGGCCGACACCGTCCTTGGGCATCATCGGCGGCGGCTCAAGGGGCACGCGACGCGGATCACCATCGACTTCGATCCCACGGAGGACCCCACCCACGGCCAGCAGGAGTTCACCTTCTTCAACGGGCATTACGATACGTGGTGCTATCTGCCGGTCGTCGCCACGGTGACGTTCAACGACGAGGCGGAGCAATATGCGGTCGGCGCGGTCCTGCGCCCCGGCAACGCCCCGGCCAGCCGGGGAGCGATCGGGCTCCTGCGGCGGCTGTTCCGGAAGCTGCGGGCGGCCTTTCCGGGGGCGGCGCTCCGGGTGCGCCTGGATGGGGGCTTTGCGAGCCCCCGGATGTTCGCCTTCCTGGAGGCCGAGGGGGTCGAGTACGTGGTGGCCATGGCGAGCAATGCCCGATTGGAGAAGCGTGCGCGACGCTTGCTGGGCAAAGCTCGCCTGCTCTCCAAGGCCACGGGCCGGACCGCGCACCGGTACGGGGACACCCGCTACGCCGCCAAGAAGTGGCCCCACAAGCGGCGCGTCGTCATGAAGGCCGAGGTGGTGCGCCATCCCGGCCGCGCTCCCAAGAACAACCCCCGGTTCGTGGTGACCAACCTCCCGGACGCCCCCCAGAGCGTCTACGAGTTCTACTGCCAGCGGGGCGACGTGGAGAACCGGCTCAAGGAGCTGCATCACGGGCTGGAGATGGACCGGACCAGCTGCCCGCGCTTTCTCGCCAACCAGTTCCGAGTCTTGCTGACGCTGGCTGCGTACGTCCTGTTTCAAGAGCTGCGCCGCCGCGCAGTCGGGACGGTCTGTGCCGACGCCCAGGTCACGACCCTGCGGGAGCGCCTGGTCAAGCTTGCCGTCTGGGTGGAGCGGACGGTCCGTCGGATCGTGCTCCATTTGCCGGTTGCCTTCCCCTGGCTCCGGACCTGGCGACAGATCGCCCGCGCCGTCGGCGCGACGCCCTGACCGGCTTCCGCCCCACGGCCCCTCGGCAGGCCCATGAGACCACTGTCTCCCGCGCGACCTCTGGGGCCGATGGCTCACAGGCCGTCCGGCAGCCAATGGGGTGGCAGTGTGCGAAATCCGCGCAACGAGGCCGTCTCGGACCAGCCAACACACCGCTTCAGCTCCCAATACGGCGTTCACAGTCATCACTGGCTGCGTTCATGAATTTTGCAGGCTAGCGATGTCTTCAAAATCTAAGCGGGGATATCAAGGGCGGTAGTCTCCGGCGGTAGGAGACCCTCGCCGGGTCGCAGGGCCTTGAGGGCGCTGGAAAGCTCCTCGGGGGTTCGCACAGGCCGTGCCATCCCAACTTCAGGAGTGGTGCCGCTTCCTGAGCCTTTCGGACGGCCGCTAAGGAGGAAAGGTCGCCAGCATAGTGGATCGCCCACACTCGGCGAAGCGTTGGGACAATCGCCTTCAGGATCTCCAGTCGCTTGGGCGCCAGCTCAGTCGCCAGGCCCGACACGCCGGTGACGTTTCCCCCGGGATGGGCCACTTCTTTGACAATGCCAATGGCTACGGGATCGCCCACGAGAGTGAAGACGATAGGAATCTTCTGCGCGGCAGCCCTGGCCGCGTGCGTGGCGGCTTCACCGCTCGTGAAGAGGAGGTCCACCCCCGCCCTCACAAGGCCGGCAGCGGCGGCAGGCATGACCTCTAGATTTCCCTCGGTGAAGCGAATCTCAAAGG
>CAZPYZ010000728.1:0-2185 GCA_964590215.1 uncultured Dehalococcoidia bacterium
TTGCGCCTGGGTGCGGCCAGCGGCAGAGCCTGATCGGGCTGGCTGGGAACCATGGCGGGCGTGCGGGTTGCCGGATTGGGATCGACCACCGCGAAGCGTATGTCCAGCTCCTTCCCGGCCACACGCGTCACCGTCTTTCGAACGAGGGGGGCGAGCCGGTGCCGCAACCATTCGGCCGCAAACACGGTGGGTGTGCCTATGGTGAGGGCGGCCTCGGTGACCTCGAGGCCACGAGTGTCCTTCAGCCAGGTGTCGTAGTTTGGGCGAGATAGCTGAACCTGCAGCTCACCCAGTGCGGACTCCCAAATCTCCGACGCAGACCGCAAATCCATAGATAACTCCAGGGGTGTGGGGGCCACCGGCAGAAGTGCCTTGCCGAGGAGGCCCGAGGCCGGGCGCGGCCAGAGTAGCAACGGGCCGAAGACAGGGTCAAGAGAGTTTCGCGGCCCGTTTCAGGGGATTAGAGGCAATACTTCCGGGGGTTAGTTTTGCCCATCCCTCCGACTAGACGGAATATGAAAGTTGCCGCTCTCGCAGAGGAGAATTCGCCGGAGCACCCAAGGTGCACTTCGACCACCGGGGCAAGAACGCGCTGAGCACAACTTTCGGTTACCAGGCCGGTTAACTCCTGGGCGCCTCGCGGCGGGACATAGATGGCTGGCCGGAGCAAGGGGCAGGGGACACGGACGCGACCATCTGTTACTATCGGCGCACAGCGGCGGCCCTGGTCGAAGCGACTGGGGTTTTCCTGGGACCCATGTGAGGGAGGCAGCACCTATGGCCAAGGCCGGCTTCAAGGTTCTCGATAGCGACATGCACATCATGGAGCCTCCCGATCTGTGGGAGCGCTACATCGATCCAGAGTTCCGGTCCCGAGCGCCCTTTGGCACGACGTCCGAGAATGTGAGGGATCTCGGGCTCCTCTTCCCCGGCGAGCCCCTGAGCAGCAGAGGTGGCGCGCCGCACCACGGCCGCAATTACGAGCGCAACCAAAGGCTCTACCGGGACCACGCTGCGCGAGGCTGGACGGGTGAAGTGCAGTTGGAGGCGATGGACGTGGAAGGCCTGGACGTGGCGGTCCTCTTCCCCAGCCGGGGGCTGACCGTGCTCACAGAGCCGAGCCTGGACGCCCCCTTTGCGGGTGCGATAGCCCGCGCCTACAACGACTGGCTCCATGAGTTCTGCCAGGCGGACACTCAGCGCCTGCTCGGCGCCGGGATGATCTCCGTGCGAGATATCAGCGACGCCGTCGAAGAAACCCACCGCGTGGTGGAGGACCTGGGGTTCAAGTCCGTGTTCCTGCGGTCGAATATCGTAAACGGCAGGAACTGGCATGACCGCTACTACGCGCCCCTCTGGTCGACCCTGGAGAAGCTCGACATCCCAGTTGGGTTCCATGAGGCCTCGGGCTCCCGCACCCGGCAAGTCGGCGAAGAACTTGCCTCCAACTTCGGGATCCGGCGCATCTACTCCCAGCCCCTTCAGCAGATGATGGCGCTGGGCAGCCTCATCGGCGGCGGTGTACTGGAACGGCACCCAACCCTCAGGGTGGCATTCCTGGAGGCAAACTGCTCCTGGGCGCCGTGGCTCCTCTGGCGCATGGATGAGAGCTACGAGATGGAGGGCGACATCTTCATGCCCGAGCTGACGATGATGCCCAGTGACTACTTCAAACGTCAGTGCTGGGTATCCGTTGAGCCGGACGAGACACCGGCCCGCTTCATGATCGAGGAGTTCGGCGCCGACCGGCTGGTCTTTTCCACCGACTACCCGCACGGAGACTCCCGCTACCCTGCGGCGGTGGACAGCATTCTGAAGCTGCCCTTGAGCCAGGAGGACAAAAAGAAGATTCTCTGGGACAATTGCGCCAGGTTCTACGCGCTGAGCGAAGCGCCGGTGCCAACGTAGGGCCCTCCCCGCGCCCAACCTTCAACGTGGAGGACGCAGAGGGCGCGGAGGTGTTCTCCAACAAGAGGAGGTAGTCCATGACCACCACCGCCACCGAGAATGCTATGGAACGGTTTGTCCGCAAGACGCGCGAGCTTTTCGCCCGGGAACCGGACCTGGAGAAGCGGTGGAACGACCTCAGGCCTGTTCTGGCGGAACTGCTTGCCGATCCCGAGGTCAGAGGGGCCTCCAAGGGCTGGCCGGACTGTATCCCGGCCGATGGCCGCGCCGAGAACCT
>CAZPYZ010000729.1:0-2185 GCA_964590215.1 uncultured Dehalococcoidia bacterium
GACCCGGCCAAAGCCACCAGGGCTTGGCCCGACATGGGGTCCTGCCGGACCGCCTCTTGCGCCCGCTCGGCGATGGCCCAGCCCCCGGCGTAGGCCTCCAGACAGCCCTGGTTGGGGCAATGGCATCGCCGCCCGCCAACCACTATGGTCATGTGCCCCAGCTCCCCCGCCGTGTTGCTGCACCCTTCCAACAATCGCCCACCGCTGACGATACCCCCGCCGATCCCCGTGCCGACGAAGAGGCAGGCCAGGTCGTCTACCCCCCGCCCGGCGCCGTGCCACCACTCCCCCCAGGTGGCGGCACGCACGTCGTTCGTGACAATCACTGGCAATCCCAGAGCCTTCTCCAACTCCGCCCGTAAGGGCACATCTCGCCAGCCCAGGTTGGGCGCGAAGTGTATGGTGCCAATGGCCGCATCGACCTGACCGGCCACGCCAATGCTCAACGCCTCCACCCTCTGCGAGGCTTCGCCTAAGCACTCGCCGACGCAAGCGACGATGTCGGCGATCACCCCGGCCGGGCCCTTCTCAGGATCGGTCTGGTGGCGATGGGAAGCCACGATGGAGCCCTCGGCGTCCACCAGAGCCGTTTTCACCTTGGTGCCGCCCAGGTCCACACCCAGGGTCAGCAGCCCCGCTTCCCCTCTCATCGAGACCGCCCTCCTGGATGTTCTTTGATGAAACTCATCCCGCTCATTGACCGTTCCTCTTCAGTTTATCAGGCTTCCAGCTTTGCGAGCATCTCAACACCTTTCCACACCCTTCACTGGAGAATAGCCACCTCGTAGTCACGTCCCTCCCAGCGGTCGCTGGCCGTCCAGAAAAAGGTGAAGCGAATCGGGGCACGCTGGGTGGGAGGAATCGGGATGTCCACGAACTCAATGCCAAGGGCAGTTGGAAAAGAGGGGGTATCCTCCACCGTTTGCCACTCATCGCGTGACCAGTGGAGTCGGAATGGAGCCGGGGCCTGTATACGGAGGGTGTAACCCTTCTTGGCAGCACACACCTGCCGGTTGGGCTTCCAGATCTCCAGCAAGTTGCAGGCCCTTCGGTCTCCAAGGTACCGGTTTGCGACCTCCGGGATAAAGTCGAAGACCTGTCCGTCAAAGGCCGACCGGAGCAGTTTGATATACTCCGCGTGGGCCCACATGAGGGGCATGGCCGAACCCGTTGGCCGCCCCAGGGACAGGTGGACCTCGGGGCGATCCGGCTCATCCCACACCTGCTCGGGTAACAGGCCGGTGGGCGAGGCAAATCCTTCCATCGCCCGGATGAACAATTTTCCATCGTGTCCGGCGGCCAGCTCGTAGTGCCCGCGCTCCCCAGTCAGAAGAGGCCAGGCCCGACCCTTGCCCCAGCCCTGAAAGGGCCCAGCGTCAGCCCGTTGCCCGTACCCATCGTGGTTGTAACGACGCCAGCAAGGCCCGAAGGGGGTATCAACCTTAAGGACAGCGTCCACGACCCGCAGAGAATCCACGATGATGGGATCGTCGGCCCGGCGAATTCCGTACCGAACCAGTTCCAGGAAACCCGCGTCCACGATCTCCTTCGCCGGAAACTCTCTCTGGGCACCCGGGGGACGGTTGGCGATGGCGAGGATTCCGTGGTTAGGATCCTCATCGGGGCATGGGTCTTTGACATCCGCCGGATGGATCCGAATAAAGTGCCGGTTGATCTCCGGGACCAGCGTCCCCTCGGTGGTCACCGTCCAGGCCTCAAGGTGACACTCCAGGAAGTCGGCGTACTCCTCCAAGAACCGGGCAGTCGCCCCATCTCCCCGATCGCGGGCAAAGCAGGCAGCGCAGATCAGGGCCGCGATATTGGATGCCAGCGTCGAGGGGGAGTATCCGCCCGCCTCCTCCCACCGCTCCTGTTGGGTTGAGGGCCCGTGACGTATCATGTAGCTTGCCGCCCGCATCACCATGGGATAGGGATCGAAGTCCCGAAGGGCACCCTCCCGGTGCATGCGCCAGGCGAGCAGGACGGGGAAGGCCACTTCGTCCAGTTGGATGCCCCACCAGTAAGGCGCGCCGTTAAGCCAGAAGTTCTGAGGGAAGCCGCCATCCGGCTGCTGACTGGCGGCAAGATAGATCAGCGCCCGGAGGGGCGTCTCGGTATTTCCGGCGGCCAGCAGGCCGGTGGCGCTGTTCACCATATCCCGGGTCCAGACCAGGTGGTATCCCCC
>CAZPYZ010000730.1:0-2182 GCA_964590215.1 uncultured Dehalococcoidia bacterium
CGGTGACCGGGTGCGGGTGTATCCGGTCAACCCGCGCTACGAGGAAGTGATGGGGGTCAAATGTTATCCCAGCCTGCGGGAGGTCCCGGAGGTGCCAGACGTCGTAGGCATCGTCGTCCCTTACGATCAGGTGATGGCCAGGCTGGAGGAATGTGCCGAGCGACAGGCCGCCTCAGCGATCGTCATCTCGGCGGGGTTTGCCGAGCGGGGAGAAGAGGGACGGCGTGACCTACAAGGGCAGATCGGCGCCTTTGCCCGCGAGTCCGGGGTGCGGATCTGCGGCCCCAATTGCCTCGGTGTGGCCAACCTGAAGGCCAACATCTGGGCGTGCGCTGGCAGCAGATTTGGCCTGGGAAGTGGCGGCCCGATCGCCCTGGTCTCGCAAAGCGGCGCCTCGGCGTTCGGCCCCTTCCTCAGCCGCGCCGCTGATTTGGGGGTGGGATACTCCTACATCGTTTCCACAGGCAACGAAGCGGATCTGGAATCGTCGGATTTCATCCGCTACCTGCTTGATGACCCTGACACGCGCGTCATCGCCTGTTTCATCGAAGGCTTCAAGGACGGACGGAAGTTCCTGGAAGTGGCACGGCTGGCCGCCGAGGGGAACAAGCCGATCGTGATGCTCAAGGTGGGGCGCTCGGCGGCTGGCGCCCGGGCGGCGACCTCACATACTGCCGCCCTGACCGGTGCAGATGCCGTCCACGACGCGGTCTTCAAGCAACACGGGGTGGTCCGAGTGGAAGATTATGATGAACTCCTGGAGACGGCGCAGTTGTTAGCCAACAGCCCACCCCTGACTCGGGAGGGGGTGATGATCGTTTCCCACTCCGGCGGCATTAGCTCGCTGACGGCGGACAAATGCGGCCAAATGGGGTTGCAGCTTCCGGAGCTTACCCGGAAGACCCGCCAGGGCCTGAATGAGATCCTCAAGGGCTTTGGCTGGGCCGCCAATCCAGCCGATGTCACCGGCTATGCCAACAGCGAGGCCTTTCCGCAGATCTTGCGACTGTTGAGCGAGGAGCCTGAGGCGGGCATCCTGGCCATCGCCAGCTCGGGGAATGATAGCCAAGCCCAGCAGGTCATTGACCTGCGGGATCATACCGATAAAGCCCTTGCGTTTCTCTGGACCGGTAGCGTTTTGGCCACCGATGGCCTGAAGAAGCTGAAGGAAGGCAAGATCCCGGTATTCCAATCGCCGCAGGGCCTGGCGCGGGGCCTGCGCAGTAAGGTCAATTACCACCGTTGGCGTGAGCGCTGTCTCAAAGAGGCCCATGCACAAATTCCCGCCCTGAACCCGGCTCAGGAGGAGGCGCTGCGCCACCTCTCATCGTTGGGACGTCGGGCCTTAACCGAGTATGAGGCCAGACAATTCCTCGCTCTCTGGGAGGTGGGTGAGGCCAGGGAAGAGCGCACGACGACGGTCGAGGAAGCCGCGGCAGTAGCCCGCCGGCTGGGCTATCCCGTGGTCCTGAAGGTGGAATCTCCGGATATCCCACATAAGACTGAGGCCGGGGTAGTACGGGTAGGTATCCCAGGCGAAGTGGCCTTGCGGCAAGCCCATGACGAGATCATGCAAAACGCCCGTCGTTATGCTCCGGAGGCTCAAATACTGGGAGTGTTGGTCCAAGAGATGGTCCGTGGGGGGACCGAGGTGATCGTCGGGCTGTCTCAGGATGCCGTGTTCGGGCCCATCTTGCTCTTTGGCATGGGAGGCATCTTCGTCGAGGCATACGAAGACGTGGCGTTGCGGGCTTGCCCCATTACTCGGAGCGATGCCCAGGAGATGATCCACGAAGTGAAGGGGGCCCGCCTCCTGCACGGTTTCCGTGGGCAGCCGGCGGCGGATGTCGAGGCGTTGACGGAGATCCTGCTGCGCCTGTCTATGTTAGCCGTGCAAGGCGCGCGTGAGATCCAGGAAGTCGACCTCAACCCGCTGGTCGTCCTGCCTCCCGGCCAAGGGGCAAAGGCCGTCGACGCCCTGGTGGTGCTCGCCCAGGGTTCGGCGCCCAAGCCGGTCTAGAGCTATTTGCAAATCACTGTCTGGTGGTCCCTTGGTCGTTGCCGTGAACGTAGACGTGAACGTAGACGTAGACGGAGTTTTCAGGCGCACTTAAGCCGTCCACGACGACGTCTACGTCCACGTCCACGGTATTGGAAACTGCTATAATGCACCAACTGGCGA
>CAZPYZ010000731.1:0-1772 GCA_964590215.1 uncultured Dehalococcoidia bacterium
CAGCCCCAAGAACGGAGAGATTGCCACGCTCCCTTCGTCGGGGCTCAGGGCAAGCCTTTCAGTCGCTCGCAATGACATCAACCTAGCCGCTGGTGGCGCCTACCAAGATTTCCTTCGGGCGAAACAAATCCCGCTCGCCCCCTTCGATGCGCTCAGGACAGGCCCTTCGACAGAGCTCAGGACAGGCTTCGATCCTTCGAGACGGCGCGACAACGCCGCGCCTCCTCAGGACGAACGGGACCTGCCCTTCGAGACGCCCCTATGGGGCTCCTCAGGGTGAACGGCAGTGGAGGCTACACCGAATTGACTCGCAAGGACTCTAAGCGGTTAGGGCATGTCACCTGCCCGAAGGTATTTGTGATAAGGTACAGGTCATATGGACATCGTGTCACATGGGCTCTGGGGCGGGATTGCCTTCGGACGCAAACACTTGAGGAGCTTCTCGCTGGCATGTTTCTTTGGCGTCCTCCCGGACCTGTTCTCCTTCGGGCTCTTGTACGTCGCCGTCCTACTCGGCCTTGCTGAACGTCCGCGCTTTTCTCCGGAACCACCTGACCCGTCGCTCATCCCGGCCTACGTCCATCAACTGTACAACATCACGCACAGTCTGGTCGTCTTCCTGGGGGTGTTCGCCCTCCTGTGGGTGGTGTTCCGGAAGCCGATCTGGGAGGCCTTCGGCTGGGGGTTCCACATTCTCCTCGACATCTTCAGGCATTCCTATCGATTTTTTCCCACGCCGTTTCTCTGGCCGCTTTCGGACTTCAAGATCGATGGCTGGCCGTGGGGGATGCCGGCGATCTTCATCCCCAACGTCGTCCTCCTTGTACTGTTCTACGCATGGTTCTTTCTTCGTCGGTGGAGGCCGCCGGATCGTTCATCCATGGCGGGTGAGGGACACCGGAGCTGATGAATGCGTAACCGGCGGGCGTCGCGATTCGTACTCAGTCCTAGAGGGGAACGATGACACGCCCGGTCCAGACGCCTTGGGTGACGAGGCGTGGTCGAACAGAGCAGAGCGAGGCTGACGCATGGCAATGAAGCGCGCCGTGCGGCGCGGATTGGTTGGAGTCCTGATCCTGTTGCTGGTGGCGCCGCCCGGTGTTCTGGCCCAGATCCCTCCGCCGCTCCCCGCGGGCGTCCCCGCGCCACCGACCTTCCGGCAGGAAGAGTTGGATCAGCTCCTGGCGCCGATCGCCCTGTATCCCGACGCGCTCTTGGCTCAAATCCTGATGGCGGCCACCTACCCCCTGGAGGTGGTGATGGCCGCCCGCTGGGTGCGGGCGCATCCGGACGTCAGGGGCCCGCAGTTGGAAGCGGCGATGCTTCAGCAGCTTTGGGATCCAAGTGTCAAGTCGCTGACGGCCTTTCCCCAGGTGCTTGCCATGATGGATGGGAATCTGGACTGGACCCAGAGGCTGGGGGACGCCTTTCTCGCGCAGCAGCCGGACGTGATGGCCACTATCCAGATGCTCCGGGCCAAGGCGCAGGCCGCCGGCTACCTCCAGAGCACGCCCCAGCAGACGGTCATCGTCGAGCCGCAGGTCATCAGGATCGAGCCGGCGAGCCCGGAGATCATCTACGTGCCCATCTACAATCCCACCGTGGTGTACGGGCCGTGGTGGTACCCGGCCTACCCGCCCTATTACTGGTACCCGCCGGGGTACGTCGTCGGGACCACCGTGTTCTCGTTCGGCGTCGGCCTGGCCGTGGGCGCCGTCCTCTGGGGCGGGTTCGACTTGCACCGGCACCCCGTCACAATCGTCAACGTGCAC
>CAZPYZ010000731.1:1782-2178 GCA_964590215.1 uncultured Dehalococcoidia bacterium
GCGCCCGCGAGCCGTTCCGTGGCCGCGTGCAGCAGGCCCCGCAGCAACTGGCGCCAGGCGACGCCGGTGCTCGCTCGGGCGGTGTGTCGGCCCCCCGCATCGGCAGGACTCCGCAGAGCGGTATCGTCGGGCCGCAGGCCCCTAGGCTGTCGCACCCACCGGCCGCATTCGAGGGACTGGGACGCGGAGGCGAGATCCGGAGCTTCAGCGATCGCGGGCGCGCAAGCGGGATGGGCGCGGGCGCAGCCAAGCCGGCCCCGAGCGGCGACCGGCCGACAATGCGCAGGAGCCGCATCGGCTCGGCGAGCTCGTAGAGCGTGCCGCAGGTGCACGCCGGGCACCCCTGGGCGGCGTGGAGGTGCTCGTGCCGGACCGGGATGTGCCTGGCATCGGGAT
>CAZPYZ010000732.1:0-2177 GCA_964590215.1 uncultured Dehalococcoidia bacterium
CCCAGCCGGGAAAGTCGGCCGCCTCGGCCCGGACCCGGGGCTCCGTGTTGTCGCCGCCGAAACCGGTGATGCGCTCCGCCACGTAGGTGTTGAAGGCGGGCTTCGACATCTCGCCATCGCTGACGATATCGATGCCGGCCTCCACCTGATTGCGCACGGTGTCCGCCACCGCCGACTGGACACGAGCCGCCAGGGCCTGGGACTCAACCGGCTGCCCCGCTTCATGCGCCCGGACCAGCTCCACCAGGTCGGGCGGCCGCGGCAGGCTACCGGTGTGGGTGGTGAGGATGCGTGCGGTGCTGCGTTTCATGGCATAACCTCCCTGGGGCATGGAGCCGGCTTCGGGGCATCGCCCGGTACGAGGGGGCGGGTCGCGGGGGATGGGCGTGTCTTACGCATGCTGTTGGCCCTGGAAACCACCCGAGTACGGTGAGGTCGCCGTATTCCTCCGAAGGCGGGCGGGCGCGGGGCGAGAGGATGATGTGGTCTCTCCGGTGCGGGACCCGTAGCTGAGCCCCTAGGCGTAGGTCAACGGAGGCGCTCTGGAACTGGTCGCGCTCGACGGGTGGATCGAAGGAGATAGCGCCGCCGTTGAGCTCCCTCCGAATAGCCGATTGGGGAAGGATCATGCCGGGCGGTACTAATCGGCTGTGCGGACGAAGTGCCTGGAAATCCAGGCCCGTGGGCCGATGGGCCTTGCCTCCCCTGGAAGGTCAACAATGACCTCGTCGTCGGACTCCCCAACCATCCTGGCGAAGAGCGTGCCGGTAACGCCTGTGGGAGTAATGGACCCGCCAGTGGACGTGCTGCGATCGGAGGTAAAGAGGTATATAGGTTCCTGGCCGGGAGGCAGTATCTCGACCTGGACCTCTCCGGGAAACATTCCGGTAAAGACCCTGCAGGGAATCTCAACCTTTCGCAAGCGTGCCACCATCGGCCTCCTGGGCGGTACGAATGTTCGTCTTCATCATAAGGGCTAAGGATTCGTCGTCAACCTCGCTTGGGGGTGGAACCGCGGTGGCCCCGGGACCAAGCCTGCGTTGCTCAGGGAGTGTACCACCCTGAGGCGAGGCGGGCCCGGCGTTCACGGCTGTGATAGGCTACGTTCGAATGCCGCCGCGTAGGCCCGTCGCCGTTCGATGGGCGGGCCTAGCGGGGAGACTTCTCATGAGAGGCAACCGATGCGCCTAGGATCTCGCCTTGCCTTCCTCCTGAGCTTCGCTGCCTTCGCGTCCATGGGTCCCGCCGAGACGGTGACCGCGGGCAAGCCTTCCGCGGGCCTCTACCCCGACCTGAGGACGGTGGTGCCCCAGCACCTGCAGCTGGTGAACGAGCACCAACGCGAGGTCCTGCGCTTCTCCAACGGCATCGCCAATACCGGCGCCGGGCCCTGGGCGCTGCGCCCGGAGCCGCCCATCTCCGATGCCACGACGGCGGTGAGCGCGGTCCAGGAGATCCGGGACTCGGGCGCCTTCTACAAGTGCGGCGAGCAGCCCAAGCAGGTCATGGCCTGCTACAACATCGTGTCGGAGTCCGTCGCGGGCGTGTTCGAGTTCCATCCCGAACACAACCACTGGCATATCGGCGACGTTGCCCTGTTCGAGGTGCGGCGGGGGAGCCCCACCGGTCCCGTGGCCGGCGGGAACTCCATCAAGACGACGTTCTGCTTGATCGATTGGTACAAGTTGGACGATAACTCCCCCACCAGCGAGCGAGTCTTCTTCGACTGCTATCGAGGCCACCAGGGGATATCCGCCGGCTGGGTGGACCAGTATCACCAGTCGACGGAAGGCCAGCAGCTCGACCTGACTAGCCTGCCGAACGGGGGCGACTACTACCTCGTCAGCACCGCCAACTACGCGAAGTTGTTCCGGGAAAGCGACTATGGAAACAACACCGCATGGGTGCGGTTTCGCCTCTTCCAGGACTCCCAGGGTAACCGTAAGGTGGAGGTGACGGACCATTCCCCCTGCGCCAGCCCGGGCCTTTGCGGAGAGAACACGACGAACCGGTGACCTGACGTGGATGAAGCGCTGGGGGAAGCCGTTCTCACCCTGGCGGTGGAAGCAGCTCAGAGGGCCTGGGGAAGCCGGCTCCGAGCCGCGTACGCCCTGGGCAGTCTCGCTCACGGCGGCTTCAGCCCGCTCGTAAGCGACGTAGACCTCGGCCTTCTGCTG
>CAZPYZ010000733.1:0-2174 GCA_964590215.1 uncultured Dehalococcoidia bacterium
CGCGTGGGGTGTCCTTGTGGGGCACGAAGTGGCCGTCACTGGCGTAGATGTTGAGGCTGTACAGCTCTGCGGTGAGCGGGGTCGGGTCGTGCGGCACGAGCTCGCGGCGGATCCGCTCGAGAATGCCCGCCGCTTGTGGGTCGAAGTGAAGGACGGAGAAGGCGCCGCCCTCGGCCTTGAGCTGGAGGGCGTTACGGACGCTGCGGTCGTAGCGGGTCTGACGCCCCTTGCCGAAGGGTGCCGGGGTGCAGCGCTGCACCAGCGGCTGCAGGAGCTGCTCCTGTTCAAAAACCCTCGGCGCCCGCAGCACCGGGAGCTGGGTCTTGTCCTTGAAGCACAGGGTGAGGGGCTGGTCGGGCACCAGCGTTCCCCCGCACGCGAAGGGCGCGCACAGGCCATGGACCGCGTAACGGAGATCTTCCAGCGGTGACTGTTCGTGCTTCATAACTTTGGGTGTTGCCATAACGTACGCTCCTTTACTGACCAACCCGGGCAGTCGGTTGGCGTCTTCCATTCGCGTCCGGTGAAAGGTGTACAGCGTATAGCGATGGTATCCCAGGCACGCTCTTACCTGAAGAGGAAGATGATGAGCAGGCTGCCGAGGTCGATGTGTCCCGCTGCGGCCCGCAGGGTGCCGACGGGCGCCAGCACCGTGACCAGGAGCTGCGGCAGGTACTTGCCATAGTATGTTTCCAACTGCTCCACGCCGTCGACGGCGCTGGCCACCAACTCTCCGGTTCGCCGCCGTTCCAGGTACCCTGGGCCCAGGACCAGGAGGTGGCGAAGGTTTAAGTTATTTTTGCCCGGCTCCTTAGCCCCGAAATTTGAAGGCGTAGGCCGTATAGAGGCGTCGGCGGGGGAAGCGTCGCGGCTATTGGCATTAGCGCCCCACCGTCGTGGTTTCGCGGCGGAGCATTTCCGGGGCTTCGTCCGTAGTCTCCAGGCCCGTGACAAATTGTAGCTCGCTCATCGTCCGCTCGGTCTGGACCATGCTGGCGACCACCTGATCGACTTGCCCGGAGATGAAATCCGGTTCCTGGCGGTTGACGGCCAGTTCGCTGAGCGAGCGAATTTTGTTCTCCAGACGGTCGATTTCTAATTGCACCAATTCGTAGTTGTCACGCGCCTTCTGGAAGTTGGCCAATCGCGCTCGAGAGGTCTCTAAATTATCTTCGAGGACCTTGCGAAGTTTTTGCTGTTGCAGATCGTTCGCGTCTGCAGAAATGGCCTTGAGCCGCTCCTCCAACCTCTGGATATCCTTTTGAATCTGTTCTTCGGTGCTCTTCTGGAGAAACCGCTCCAGCGAGTATTGGGTGAAGAGGAGCCGGAGGTAGCTCCATAACAAGCGATTCAAGCCAGCCAGCTGCATTTCCTCCAGCGGAGCGGGTGCGCCGACCTGGTTCGGGTCTCTCATCTCCAGCGCGATCTGCCGGAGCTCCAGACAGCGTGCGCGTAAGGCCTCGAAACGCTGGACCAGCCGGTCCGGCAATGCCCCCAGGATTCGCCGCACCGTCGCCTCGCCGTTGGCTGCTCCCTCTTGACGAGCAGCCTTGGCCTGTTGAGCCTCTACGTACTTTTGAAACTTGGGATGCATGCCCAGGAATCCGAGGTAAGCGATCTCTCCGGCCAGGACCAATGCCGCCAGGACATCCGGCCAAGGGGTCAGGAGCGAAAAACCCATGCCGCCCAGGAACGCCAACAGGTTCCAGCGCTGCACAAAAGCTGCCTTGAGATACTTACCGAAGCCCACGCGAAAACCCTCAGCTATGTTCCCGCCCGCCGGCTTTCCTCCAGCCGGCTGATCAGGTCGCGAATATAGTACACGGTCTCCTGGAAGCGTGGCTCGCGCTGCATCTCCTTGGAGGGGCGATCGGAGGGTTCGATGCGCAGCTCCTGCAGAATCGTCCCGGGGGAGTTGCTCATGAGATACACCCGGTCTCCAAGGAAGACGGCCTCCTCGATCGAATGCGTCACGAAGAACACCGTGGCCTCCACTTCTCGCCAGAGCGCGAGCAGGAGGTCCTGCATGTGCATCCGCGTTTGCGGGTCCAGCGCTCCGAACGGCTCATCCATCAAGATGATCCGCGGGCGCAGCATCAGCGTCCGGGCGATCGCTACCCGCTGCCGCATACCCCCGGAAAGCTCGTGGGGATACTTCCATTGGTCGACGTCCA
>CAZPYZ010000734.1:0-2169 GCA_964590215.1 uncultured Dehalococcoidia bacterium
CCCTCGGGTTGAAGTCCGGCACGTCAGGATCGTTCCGCTCGGGATAGTTTCCGGCCTGCTCTTCGCGGAGAACGACGCCGTCCTTCACATACAGATTGAAATTGCACGCCTGCTGGTACCAGCAGTTGGTCAGGTGCGAGGCCTTGACCACCCGGTCCCAATCCGGCTCCCCCCGTCTGAGCGCATCGCGGCTGTACACGGACACGGGGGGGAGGCTCCCGTCGACCGGTCCCAGCCTCTCCAGTTTCAGTTCATGGAGCATCCGCCGGTAACCTATTCGTCGTCCATGGTGTAGTACATCAGCTCGCGGGTGGTTCGTGGCTTGAGGACCAGGCGGTCTCTACCGACCAAACCGGCCGGGAGGTCCGTCACCGCGTGCTCGTCCTCGAAGGTCGGCGGCAGGTCGGGCGGCGCAGTCGGGCCACGGCGTTGCCAGAGCCGCAGGGTTTTTTCAGCGTCCCACGGAATGAGCGCTCTCTTGGCGTCCCGCGCCTTGAACACCGCCGCCGGACGCGTGAGATCCCCGCCGGGCAGCTCTTCGAGGGTGTTGAGGTCACCGTACTTCTCCCGCAGCTCCTCGATCGGGCCGAATTCCAGCGCCCGTAGCGAGCACGAGAGGACGCAGATGGGCGCGAGGCCCTGGTCCAGGCGGTCCACGCACATGGTGCACTTGCCGGCCTTTGCGCCCGGCTCGTCGCTGACATAGACGATCGCTCCATACGGGCAGGCCTCCCAGCACTGGCGCGCCCCCTCGCAGCGCTCCGGATCCACCAGGACGGCCCCATACTTCTCCTCCTTGAAGATCGCCTGATGGGGACAGGCGTCGACGCAGACCGGGTTCTCACAGTGGTAACAGTTGATTGCCAGGGAGTGGATTCGCACGTTCGGGAACGCCCCGGTCTCCCACTGATAGACGCGCATGTACTTCACGGGGCCCGGCGGCAAGTCGTACCACTCCTTGCAAGCGATGGTACAGGCGTGACACCCGGTGCATCGGCTCTGGTCGAAGAAAAACCCATGCTGTGCCATGGTGCGCCCTCACTTCCTTTCGCCGTCGGAGGGGGCCTCGGCGGTCCCCTCCGAGACCTCCCCCAGATTAGGTTGCGCCGGCGGAGCCGGCGCTCGAAGCTCCATGGCCGCGGTCACTCCGACACGCCTCTGGGATGCGGCGGACAGGTCGCTCCGGCCCGGTGGTTGGGACCACGCCCATTCGGGATGGGCGTCGCGGACCGAGTCAGGCACCGGGCCTTCGTACCGTTCCACCTGGACAAGGTTGGTCACAAGAGGAGCGGTCACCGGGCTCTCGGAATCCGTGATGAAATTGTTGGGAGTGCACCCCCAATCCACACCCTGAGCATCGGGTTGAAACCACCCCCCGTGATGGATGACGACCACGCCGGGGAGAAGCCTGGGGGTGACGTAGGCGGGGAGAATGGCTCGCCCCTTGTCGTTCTTCGCGAGGACCAGATCGCCGTCGCGGATCCCGCGGGCCCGGGCGTCCGTCGTGGAGACCCAGAGGGCGTGGCGGTAGCAATCGCCTCGCATCCACGGCACGTTCCAGAAGGTGCTGTGAAGACGATAACGGGGATAGGAACTCATCAAGAAAAGCGGGAAGCGCTTCACATCGGGATGGTCCATGCCGCGGTACATCTTCTGGTACTCCGGGAGGGGAGGGAGATCCCGCCAGTCGTTGGGCAGGTTGTCGAGCACCCGGCCGTAGTCATCCACCTGGAATCGCCCTCGCTGGCTTTCATCCGCGGCGGCATAACTGAAGATCTCGATCTGCCCGCTTCGTGTTTGAAACGGCTTGCCTCCGGAGATGTAGTCCTTGTATCCGTGCCAGGGCTCATCGTGATACTCGTCAATGTTGATCAGGGCGCGCTTGGTGAACGACTCCCAGTCGGGCACCTCCCGTCCTTCTGCCCGAAGCGTGTCGGCAGCTCGCCGATACTCGTCCTGCAGGTAGCGTTCCCACGCCTCCTCCCAGTTGTCTCCCGGCTTGTAGTAGCGGTTGTATTGCTCGCCGATGGCCAGTCTCCAGGCCAGCTCTGAGTACACCCACTCGTCCGGCCTGGCCTCGCCCTGAGGCCGGACCACTCCCGGAAGGAAGGTGAAGGTGGTGAACCCGCCATAGACGGATCCGCCAATGGCTCGGTTTTCCAGGGTCAT
>CAZPYZ010000735.1:0-2163 GCA_964590215.1 uncultured Dehalococcoidia bacterium
CCCCAGACCCCAGGTTCACGCAGCGGTAGTTTGCCCCGCCTCCCTCGACTGAGTGTGGCTTTCCGGCCGCACTCCTAGGCTGTCCGGCGCGACCCCGGCCATTTCATGCTCGCTCAGGGCAGCCTCTGGGCTCAGGAGAGGTCTCGGAAGCTCCGCGGCTCATGACCACACCCGCCTGTTCATGGTTAGGGCATGGCCGAGGCGGGCGGTCCTCGCGATGGAAAAGATCACAGGCTCTCAGGACCAGCGTCTCCCAGAGAGGTTGGCGAATAGATACAATAATGATGTGATGAGGAGGTAAGAGTGCCATGGAATGGCTGATTTTAACTATCGGACCGCTGATCCTGGTGTTTTACGCCCAACACAAGGTCAAGTCCACCTACCAGAGATACGCGGAAGAGGCGAACATGGCCGGAGTACCCGGTGGCGTCCTCGCCCGCCGGCTGTTGGATCTTCACGGGCTGCGCGACGTAGAACTGGAGGTGTCCGAAGGACAGCTCTCCGATCACTACGATCCAACCACTCGCACACTGCGTCTGTCGCCCGACGTGTACAGCAACCCGTCGGTCTCCGCGCTTGGGATCGTTGCCCATGAGGTCGGGCACGCGGTGCAACACGCCAGGGCTTATGCCCCGATGCAGCTTCGCTCCAGCCTGGTGCCCGCTGTGAACTTCGGGTCGTCCCTGGCGCCCTTGATGTTCATCGCCGGGTTCATCTTCAACCTGGCGGGGCTCATTTGGGTTGGGGTAGCGTTCTTCTCAGCGGCAGTGCTTTTCCACCTGGTGACGCTGCCGGTGGAGCTGGACGCAAGTAACCGGGCCAGGGCTATGCTGACCGCCAATGGGTTGGTGACGCCGCAGGAGAGCGGCGCCACCAACGCGGTGCTGAACGCCGCGGCCCTGACGTACCTCGCGGCCTTGGTGTCTGCGATGGGACAGCTACTCCACTTCGTCTGGGTTGCCGTGGGGATGGGGAACCGCGACGACTAGCCTCTTCGACTACACGCCGGAGACCCTCGCCCCGTTCCTACAGGAGCGGGGCGAGCCGTCCTACCGCGCCAGGCAGGTGCTCGCCTGGGCCTATCGGGGCGCGCCGGCCTACGAGGTCATGTCCAACCTACCCGCAACTCTGCGGTCCCGCCTCACGGAAGCCCTCCCCCTCTGGAGCATCACCGCGCGGAAGCAGGAGACGTCCGCGGACGGCGCCACGGTGAAGGTCGTATTTCGACTTCCGGATGGTCCTCTCATCGAGGCGGTCAACATGCGGCATGAAGCGCCCAGTGACGCCGGGACGGGGCCCCGAGAACCCCCATCGACGGGGCCCAGGGAACACCGAACCCGCACCACTATCTGTGTTTCCAGCCAGGCGGGATGTGCCTACGGCTGCCGCTTTTGCGCTACCGGGCAGCAGGGGTACGGGCGGAACCTGTCAGCGGGCGAGATCGTGCAGCAAGTGATCTGGTGGCTCCGTCCGGGCTTGCAGGCAGGGATGCCTGCGCTCGCAAGTGCGCACCGGGTTACGAATGTGGTGTTCATGGGGATGGGGGAACCCTTCGCCAACTATGAAGCGACCAGAGATGCCTTGTGGGCGTTGAACGCCCCTTGGGGCCTGGGTTTGGGCGCTCGCCACATTACCGTGTCCACGGTCGGGTTGGCGCCAGAAATCCGACGTTTTGCGGCAGAGCCGCTACAGGTTGGGCTGGCGGTGTCGTTGCATGCTGCGAACGATGACCTGCGGTCCAGCCTGTTGCCGGTGAACCGGAAGTATCCGCTGGGGGTCCTGATGCCCGCCTGCCGCGACTATGTCGCAAAGACGAATCGGAGGATCACCTTCGAATACGTCCTGCTGGGCGGGGTGAATGATTCCCGGTATCACGCCCGGGAGCTGGGCGCGCTCCTGCGGGGATTGCTCGCCCATGTCAACGTTATCCCGGTAAACCCCACCGATGGTGGGGCCTTCACACGGCCTGAGGAGAGCCAGGTCAGGGCGTTCGTCCAAGAGGTGCAGCGCTCAGGGGTGCCTGTGACGCTGAGAGACACCCAGGGGGTTGAGATTCAGGCGGGGTGCGGGCAGCTGCGGGCGCGCGAGACAGGACGGGCGCCCGTCTTAGGATCTGTTCGCTAACAACCGCTGCACGTCGCAGAGGCCCTCACAGGCGAGGGC
>CAZPYZ010000736.1:0-2141 GCA_964590215.1 uncultured Dehalococcoidia bacterium
CGGAGATCTTCATACGGAGCAGACCAGGCGTGCAGGGGGATCAACCCCAGGCCCGCCTCCTCCACGCGGGGGCCGATGCCATCGTGGCGGCCGAACTCAAAGAGGGGCGCAAACAGGACCCGTTCGTGCACAAGCCACTGCAGCTCGTGCAACAACGCCTCGCGTGTCTGGCAATCCCGCTCCACGGCCTGTTGCCGGAACAGGTCGTCGAGGTCGGGATCGCTGCCAGCCACGAACTCACCGCCGGTGGCGACGTAGCTTTCCAGGCGGGTGGCGGCGTTGCCCAGGGCTCCGCTGGCGCCCAGGATTAGCCCCCGGAGCTTTCGCTCCCGCCAGGCCGTCAGAAAGGTCGCCCGCTCCATGATCTGCACCCGCACCTTGATCCCCACCGCCCCCAGATAGCTCGCCACGGCCTCCCCGTAGTTGGTCCACGGGGCGATCGGGGTGATTGTGCCGGCGTCGAAGCCGCCGGGATAGCCCGCCTCGGCCAGGAGCCGCTTCGCCTGCGCCGGGTCATAGGGGTAGGGCTCGAGGCGGAGCGCGTATTCGAAGCGGTGGGGGATGATGCTGCCCGTCGGCAGGCCGATGCCCAGCAGCAACGCCTCGTTGAGCGCCTGCCGGTCCAGGGCCAGGTTGGCCGCCAGCCGCATCCGCCGGTCATGCCAGGGGGAGTCGGGGTCCCATTTCTCGGCGAAGTCGATCCAGAAGTTGGCGTGGCCCCGCACACTCCCCACGCGCAGTTTGGGGTCGCGCTTCAACTCCTCCGCCAGGGGCCCCTCGAGGACGTAGGCGTGGTCCACCTCCCCGCGCTTCAGCATGGCCAGGCGGGTGGTCTCTTCGGGGACGATCTTGAAGACCAGCCGCTTCACATGCGGCACCTTACGCCAGTAGGAGGCATTGGCCTCCAGCACCAGTTCGACCCCCGGGGTAAAGCTGACGAACCGATACGGGCCCAGGCCGATGGGGTGCTTTTTAAAGCCGTCGTCCCCCACCTGCTCGACATAGCGTTTGGGCACCACCCAGGCCGCCGCGGTCGCCGACGTACCGAAGAACGTCATGAAATCGGGCCAGGGTTCCTTCAGTGTGAAGCGCACGCGGTGCGCATCGATGATCTCCACCGCGTGCACCTTGCCGTGCAGGGTTTTCGCCCCACCGCCCTTATACCGCTGGAACGAAAACTTGACGTCCTCGGCCGTGAAGGGGTCGCCGTTGTGGAAGCGCAGCCCTTGGCGCAGGGTAAACTCGTAGGTCAGCCCGTCGGGGCTTTCGGTCCAGGAGGCGGCCAGGCTGGGGGTGATGAGCCCCTGGGGCATCGGTTTGGTGAGCGCGTCGTGCAAGGCGTACAGGAATTTAAACGGCGTGATGATGCCCGGTGCCTCCGCCGGATCAAACCAGGTGGGGGCGATGGAAAAATGCAGCGCCCACCGCATCTCCCCCTCCGGTTTATCTTGCGCTCCTGTCGCCAGGGACCAGCCCAGCACGACCAGTCCGACGAGGACGAAGCGCCCCAGACGAAGTCGCCCTGTCATGACCGTCCCTCCTCCCTCCACACAAGATAGGACTGAGTCATGAGGACTGAGTGAAAAGCCTCTGCAACTCAGTCCTCAGCACTCAGTCCTCGACACTGTCTTTTGTGCTGACCGCTGAGGGCTGATGGCTGAACGCCTACCTGCGATCCGCTTAAAGATGAATTACCCCTGCGGTTGTCGGACCACGGCCCTCCGGTTTGAAAAACGCGAAGCATTTGCTGGAGTTAAAGATATACGTTTGGACCAGCTCCGTCTCCGTCGGCCGCCGTCCCAGCTCCGCCATCGCGCCGACCAGGCACATCCAATTCAGCACCTCCTGTTGGCCGCTCTCCTCGAGCGCGGCCAGCGGCGTCCGCCGCAAGGTGGGGTAATCTCCCGCCCGGAGCGTTTCATACAGCGCGCGATCGGCCTCCAGGTCCGGGTACAAGTAGTGGTGCTTGGGCGTCAGAAAGGCGTGCGACCAGCTGGAGGAGGCGATCAGCGCCACCTTCCACGGACTGCGCGCCAGCACCCGGGCACAGGCGGCCCCCAGGTCAAAACAGCGCCACGGGGCCGGGGATGGGGGGTCGAGCGTGGCTTCCGTGGGAAGGTTCGCCAGGTCCGGCGGGCCGC
>CAZPYZ010000737.1:0-2140 GCA_964590215.1 uncultured Dehalococcoidia bacterium
GCCCCGCCTGACGCACCCGAGCCCCCGGGCGCCTTCCCCCGGGGGCAGGCCCCGGAGCCGGCCGGGGGAAGGGAGCACGTTCACCATCCTGCTCCCGCTGGCGAGTGGCCAACCGACGGCTTAGACCGGCGGTTCGACCGCGGACTTGAAGGTCGGGTTCTCAGGAGCGAGATCGTACGCGATCTGCAAATGCCGCTCGGCCCCGCTCTGATCACCCTTTGCCTTGAGCAGTAGCGCGTAGTTGTAGTGGACCTCGGGATCGTCGGGCCGCAGGCGCAGGGCCTCCAGGTAGTGTGTTTCCGCTTCGGCCAGATCCCCTCGCATGTTCAGCAGGATGGCAAGATTGTTGTGGGCCTCTGGATAAACCGGCCGCAGCCTCAGCGCTTCCCGGTAGTGCTCTTCCGCGGCTCGAACCTCGTTCGCGCCTTCGAGCAGCAGCGCATAGTTGTAGTGTGCTTCCGGGTAGTCCGGCCGTAACCGCAGCGCCTCCCGGTAGTGCTCCGCTGCCCTGCCAGGTTCGTTCATCGCTTCCAGCAGAATGGCGTAGTTGTTGTGAACCTCAGGGGAATCTGACCGCAGACGCAGGGCCTCCTGGTAGTGGCCGGCCGCCTCAGCGAAGTCGCCACGGTCCTTTAGCAGATTCGCCATCCCATGGTGGGCATCGACGTAGTCAGGCCTCAAGTCCAGCGCGGTCTGATAGTGCTGGTCCGCGCCGGCGACGCTGCCCCTGGCCGCCAGCAGCGCCGCATAGTTGTAATGGGCCTCCGGATAGTCCGGCCGCAGGCGCAGGGCTTCCTGGTAGTGCATGGCGGCCTCCGTCGGATCACCCCGCCGTCTGAGCAGAATGGCCAGGTTGTTGTGCCCCTCCGCGAAGTCCGGTCGGAGCCTGAGCGCCTGGCGGTAACATTCCGCCTCTTCGTCGCTGTTCTCCCGATCGGTCCCGATGAGGGCGACGCCTTTCAGAAGCCACTCTTGAGCGGTCAACTCGGCGGTCGGCTTCGCCTCGAAGGCGGATCGATCGAACGAGCGCACCTGGTAGAGCGTGCGGCTGGCGACCGCGTCCCCTTTGAGCGCGCGGGTGCCTGCTTCCTGGAACTCGTACAAAGGCAGGTCGATCAGATCCAGGACGTTCTCTGTTACGAACAGCGAATCGGGCTGCGCCTCGCTCTCGACGCGCTTGGCCACGCTGTTTCCTCTACCGATCCAGCCCTGGCCGCCGTCGAGCTGCGCGCATTCGCCGAAATGGCATCCGAGGCGGAGTGGCATGTGGGGGTACCGGCCGGCGGCGGGACGGGACTGGCTGGTGTCCTTCCAGGCTTCGAGGAGTCTCAGACCGAACTGGACGGCGGCATCGGCACTCTTGAAGAGGAACATGTGGCCGTCGCCAGCCCACTCCCGATACAGGCAGCCATACTGGCTGGCAAGGGATTCCGCAAGGTAGCGATATTCAGCGATGATCGCCACCATCCGATTTCGAGGGATGCGCCCCCAGGCCTGCGAATGCCGCTCGAGATCAGAGAAGACGATCGCCAGATACTTGCCCAAGGTCGACGTCTAGCTCAGTTCCTCAGAGACGACAAACACGGCCTCGTGAATGCGTTCGAAGGGGATCTGCGCCCGCTCATTGGCCTCCTTGATCGTCTCCTTGGAGGAGCCCTCGAACAGGCAGAAACACTTGTCCTCTCCTGGGACAAAGGTGGAGCGGAGATACCGAACCGGCGTCCCCTCCTGCGTCATCTGTGCGGTCGTGTGCTTGGCCCTCGTTGCCGCAGCCTTGAGCATGTCGGCCGTGAGGCCCGGCAGATGCCGTTCAACCATGTACCGAGGCATTGGCGTCCCTCCTTCTCCTCCTGCAGCTTCGCGCGAGATGCCGTTCGTCTCCCGCGGAAGCATCCCGCTGTAATTCGCCGCCGCCGCCGGCCCCCCAGCAGGGCTGGTAGCCCGACCAGTCGACTACACGGTCGCAGCGGCTTCAACCACGCTGAATCCGGTCCAAAGGAAGTCCAAAGCGCCTCTTTCACCGGCCCCGCCGGACGCGCGAGTCCCCGGGCGCCGTTCCCGGGGCAGGCCCCGGGTGACCGGAGTGTAGCACGCCCTGACCGGGGTGCGCCAGGGGCCGGTGGCAGGGGGGCCGGCAGAG
>CAZPYZ010000738.1:0-2135 GCA_964590215.1 uncultured Dehalococcoidia bacterium
CAGCGCCAGGGGGAGGGCTGGCCATGGAGCGGCCTTTCAGCGCTCTCTGTCAGTGCAGGTGTCGTTGGACGGGTGAGGCCGCGACGGCGGGCTCGCAATCGCTCCGCTGTCCAGCACAGCCGAGGGCGGCTGTGCCACATTTTCAAGTCAATGAAGGTGCGGTGCCTCACAAGCGATTACAGCCTCTGAGGGTACAAGGAGCGTCTATGACAACGGTTAAGGTGCCCGCAGATCCCTATCACTGGCCCTTCGAGGGAGGTCTCGACATCACCTCGACAGCCCTGCTCTGCATCGATTGGCAGACTGACTTCTGCGGCCCCGGCGGATACGTGGACACCATGGGCTACGACCTGAACCTGACGCGCGCCGGTGTCGAGCCAGCGCAGCGGGTCCTTCAGGTCTGGCGAGACCATTCCGGGCTCGTGATCCATACCCGGGAAGGCCACCGCCCCGACCTGTCAGACTGCCCCCCGAACAAGCTCTGGCGATCGAAACGGATCGGCGCGGGGATCGGCGACCCTGGTCCCTGCGGGCGCATCTTGGTGCGAGGCGAGAAGGGCTGGGAGATCATCCCGGAACTGGCGCCGTTGCCCGGCGAGCCGGTGATCGACAAACCAGGGAAAGGCGCCTTCTACGCGACGGACTTCGACCTCGTCCTCCGAACTCGGGGCATCACGCACCTGGTGTTCACAGGAATCACCACGGACGTCTGTGTCCACACCACCATGCGGGAAGCCAACGACCGTGGGTACGAGTGCCTACTGCTGGAGGATTGCACTGGAGCAACGGACTACGGGAACTACCAGGCTGCGGTGAAAATGGTGAAAATGCAGGGCGGGGTTTTCGGCTCGGTGAGTTCCTCTGATGAGCTTATCCGCGCCCTGGGTATCGAGTAGTGACGGCGGGGAGCGTCGTTCGCGAGAACTTTCGTGCTGCTCGAGCACTGGTAGCAGGACTGGCGTTCCCGGACCCTGACCTGTCAACCGCCGTCACCGTGTATCCACGGCGCGGACGCCCCCTCCCTGTCACTCCAGCCGGCGCTGTCTCGCCACCTCCCATAAGCGTGCTCGTTCGGGACGTGGTATCCGGGAACTCGAGCTCGGAGCAGTTGGTGCGAGATGGTTTTGCTGCAGCCGAGGCGAGCGCCGATCTCAAGGGAGTGGCGTACCTTGACACTGAGGGGGCGTTAGCAGCTGCCAGACGGGCGGACGCAGCGGCTCGATCGGGGAAGTCGCTGGGACCCCTCCACGGGATTCCCGTGACCGTGAAAGACGTGATCCACGTAGCCGGCATGCCGACCCGGGCGGGGTCTGCGGCCTACAAACGGGTCCCGGACAGGGATGCGGTCGCGGTCGCCCGCCTGCGGTCCGCGGGCGCGGTGATCCTGGCCAAGGTCGAGAGCCACGAGTTCGCCCTGGGCGTCACCACGCCCCAAGCCAGGAACCCATGGGACCCGGCCCGCATCCCCGGGGGGTCCAGCGGCGGTTCCGCGATCGCCATCGTGAAAGGCATAGGCGTTGGGTCGGTGGGCACCGACACTCGTGCCTCCATCCGGGTCCCTTCGGCGCTGTCGGGCACCGTCGGGTTTAAAGCCACCTTCGGCCGGGTTAGCACCGCTGGCCTGGTAACACTGTCATGGACCATGGATCACGTGGGCCCGATGGCGGCCAACGTCGCAGACGCCGCGCTGCTCATGGACGTCCTGACGGATCAGCCGGCGGCGCTGAGCCCTTACATCGGCGCAGCCGTGCAAGGGCTTAGAATCGGCGTCCCTTCGGCGGCCTTCGACGAGGCGGAACCCGCAGTCGCCGCCAGCGTCCAGCAGGCGCTGGACGTGCTGGCCGGGTTGGGCGCGGTTATCGTGCCCATCGGACGGCCGAACAAGCGGGACTTCGAAATCGCGAACCTGGCGGGGCTAATCGTCAGTAGATGCGAGGCCGCCAGCTACCATCGCAGCGTCGGAACGGACCTGAGCGCATGCTGGGCAGAGACGCGAGAACAACTGGAGGAAGCGACAAAGATCCCGGCAGCGGAGTATCTGTCGGCCCAACGGGCTCGTGCGGCCCTGACCGCCGACATGACGGCCGTCTTGGACGAGGTGGACGCGCTGACGATGCCGACGAGCTTGGTGGTGG
>CAZPYZ010000739.1:0-2125 GCA_964590215.1 uncultured Dehalococcoidia bacterium
CCGAACTCGTGAAAGTGGTGCTCGGTGACCCAAAAGTCGTTGAACCCGAGGGATTCCGCCAGCTGGGCTTGGGCGAACACGTTGCTGTAGTAGCCGGCAACAGGGCCATCAAGCTCTGGAACGTACGTGGGGAGGTAATGGACGCCGAAACGCATAGGGTGCTCTCATGGGACTCAGATTGGGGCCATCCTGTAGAATAGGCCAATCGCTGGCCTCTCGCCAGACGGTGGCCGAAGTGCAGCCGGAAAGCACCGGCGGGCCGGCGGGGTGAGAAAGCCGCGGTACGATCAAAGCCTGCCCTGAGCGGAGTCGAAGTGAAGCAGCGGGTGGCCGGGCCCCCAGGAGACGGAGTATGCCTCAACAATTGAGAGTGGGCGTTATCGGCTCAGGTGCATTTTCCCAATCCATGATCCTCCCCAACTTCAAGAAGCTGGAGGGCGTTGAGATCGCCGTGGTGTGCAATCGCACACCCGACACCAACGAAAAGGTGTCGCGTCAGTTTGGGATCGCCGAGACGACGTCCGATTGGCGGGAAGTGGTCAGCCGAGACGACCTCGACGCCGTGTTCGTGGGAACCCCGCCCTATGCCCACCACGAGATCGTGCTAGCGGCCCTTGACGCGGGGAAACACGTCCTTTGCCAAACGCGCTTTGCCGAGAATTCCCAGCAGGCCCGGGAGATGTACGAACGAGCCAAAACAAGCGGGCTGAAAACGATGCTCTGCCGCCCCGATTCCTTTGTGAAGGGTGACCGGTTCGTCCGGCACTTGCTTACCACTGGGTACGTGGGCCGCCTGCACCAGGTGCTCGCCTACCGGATCCTGCCGAACTTCGTGGACAGCAAAGCCCCCTTGCAGCGCCGGCAGAACATCAAGCACTTCGGCCCTATCAACCCGATGCACATCGGGTTTTACTGGGACGTGCTGGGACCATGGTTCGGGGAGGCGCAGCGGGTGCTGGCCCAGGCCTACACCTTCACCACGGAGCGGGACGAATACCCGGGCGGGCCCAGGATCAAAGTGGAGCTGCCGGACACGGTGACTGCCATTGCGGAGATGAAGAACGGGGCCATCGTGACTAACACCCAGCTCTGGGCGGCGCGGTTCGGGACCAGCCGCATCGAGATCTACGGGGAGGATGGGACACTGGTCTACCACCAGCGTGGCGATGTCATCGAAGGCGCCCGTGCGGGGGATGAGGAACTGAAGCCGCTGCCCATACCGCCCGACATGGAGGAGCGCTGGCACGTCGAGGAGGATTTCTTGCGCGCCGTGCGCGGGGAGAGTACGGACCCACGGCCGTCGTTTCTCGACGGTCTTCGGAACATGGAGTACCTGGAGGCAGTGTATGCCTCGACCAAAGAAGGCCGGTGGGTGGACCTGCCGTGACAGCAGCCGTCATGAAGGAGTCATGGGTCATGAAGAGGCGATTCTTCGCTGCGCTCAGAATGACAGTGCGTAGCGCGGGGGCTTGTCCTCCGCACCCGGCCCTGCGGGCCACCAGGACCTGCTGTACATTCGCTCGGTTGGTAGCGCGCGGGCTTGTCCCCCGCACCCGTCCCCCGCGGGCCACACGGACCTGCGCAAGGTTCGCTCAATTGGTAGCGCGGGGGCTTGTCCGGCTTGTCCCCCGCACCCGCCCCTGCGGGCCACAAGGACCCGCGCTACGTTCACCCAGAATGATAGACGGGGCACTAGGAATCACCTCTGCCCTGGCCCTACTCGCATGCGCACCGGCCTCCCAGGAAGCGCCGGCCAGCACTACCGGGCAGGATGAGCGCCCCCAACTGGGCGGGATCATGCACCTCGCGGTCCCCTCAGGACCGGAGACCCTCGATCCCTATTTCACCGCGGGCGGCGGCGCCGTCACGTCGCTGCAGCGGCTGGTCTATGACGGTCTGCTGGACTACAAGCAGGAGGGCCCGGAGGATGACTTCCGGGCGTCCTTCACTCCAACGCCATGGCTGGCCGAAAAGTGGAGCCTGGAGAACCCCACCAGCTACCTCTTCTCCCTTCGTAAGGACGTGCAGTGGCACGACGGCCACCCCTTTAGCTCCGCGGACGTGGTGTTCAGCTATGAGCGGATGTTGAATCCGGACAACCGCTTCCGAAACCGAGGACTCCTCG
>CAZPYZ010000740.1:0-2124 GCA_964590215.1 uncultured Dehalococcoidia bacterium
CCAGCAACCGTCCCTGGGATCTACACCAAGTTGCTCGACGTCGATAAGGTGGACTTCGTGGTCTCGGGCTATGGCACCAATCTCATCGCCCCAGCCATGCCGATCGTGATGGAGCGGAAGCTTGTGTTCATGGGTCTCTTCGGATTGGGGAATAACGAGAAGCTCAACTATCCCTACTACTTTCAGATCATGCCCGCCGGGCCGAACCCAGCCGCGGAATTCTCTCGGCGCTTCTTCGCGCTCGCAGCCAAGCAGCAGCCCAGGCCGAATACCGTCGCGCTGGTGGGTGCGGACGCTGAGTATCCTCACAGCGCCCTGGCAGGCGCCCGGGAGAACGTCAAGAAATATGACTTCAAGGTCGTCTACGATAACACCTACCCCCCGAACACGGTCGATTACACGCCGATTGTCCGGGCCATCAAGGCCACGAATCCCGATATCGTGTTCGTCGCCTCGTATCCCCCCGACTCGGACGGCATCGTGCTGGCGGCGCATGAGGTGGGCCTGAAGCCCAGGCTCTTCGGGGGTGGAATGGTCGGCCTGCAATTCGCTGCCTTTCAGATGAAGCTCGGTGCAAAATTGAACGGCATCGTCAACTACGACTACTGGGTGCCGGAGCCCACCTTGAATTTCCCGGGCATCAATGAATTTCTGAAGAAGTATCAGGCCCAGGCGGAGAAGACCGGGGTCGATCCGCTGGGCCACTACCTGCCACCCTGGGCGTATGCCTATGTTCAGGTCCTGGGCCAGGCCATTGAAGCCACCAAGAGCACGGACCAGAAGACGGTGGGCGAGTACATTCGTACCCACGAGTTCGAGACCATCGTCGGCAAGGCGAAGTTCGGCCCTAACGGTGAGTGGGAGCAATCCAGGGTGCTGCTGGTGCAGTATCAGCATATCAAGGGGAACGACCTCAACCAATTCGCGGGCCCTGGGAAGCGGGTGGTGCTCCTGCCCGAGGAGTGGAAGTCGGGCACGTTGATCTATCCCTATGCCGAGGCGCTGAAGTAATTACCAAGGCGTCGAGGAGGTCCAACGTCCGACGTCCCATGATCGGGGTTATATCGAGACGTTGGACGTCGGACGTTGGACCTTGGACGTTGGACGGTCTTTCTATGGAGCTGTTGCTGAACGCCATCGTCGCGGGGGTTCTGCTGGGGGGCTTCTATGCAGCCGTCAGCCTGGGGATCTCCGTGAGCTTCGGATTGTTGGATGTGGCGAACATCGCGCACCCCGTGTTCATCATTGCGGGCGCCTATGCGGCGTATGTGACGAATAGCTGGCTCGACCCCATCCTCGCGGGGGTGAGCTTCACCCCCATCTTCTATTTCCTGGGGGTGGCGGTCTACCGGATCTACTACGCCAGCTTCGAGAAAAAGGGGGAGCAGTCCCTGCGGGGGTTGGTGTTCTTCTTCGGGGTCCTCTTCATCATAGAGGTCTCACTGACCCTCAAGTACGGTGTCGATTACCGCTTTGTCACGGCCTCCTACATCGGGCAATCCCTCCTTATCGGCCCTATCGGGATCGCGTTCCGCCTGTTCGTGCCCTTCGTCGTAGGGCTGCTCCTGACCCTGACGCTGTCCCTGTTTCTCTCGAAGACCTTCTACGGAAGGGCCATCATGGGGGTGTCCCAGGATAGCCTCGCGCTGCGGCTCGTAGGGGCCGACCCCGTCAAGATCAAGTCCATTGCCTTCGGGCTCGGGATCGCCACGGCAAGCCTCGCCGGTGCGCTCCTCATCATCATTGCGCCCGTCGAGCCCTCCATCGGTCGGGAATACATCGGGCGGGTGTTTGCCATCGCCGTGTTGGGAGGCCTGGGGAACATCGGTGGAACGCTTGTGGCCGCCCTCATCCTCGGGGTGGCGGAGAGTCTGACGTCCACGTTCTCGGGCCCTTCCTGGGCGCTGGCCGTCTCGTTCGGGATCCTGTTGCTCGCCCTGGCCCTCCGGCCCTCCGGCCTCTTCGGGAGGTAGTGCTTGAAACACAAGCTGCCGTGGGTGTTGGCCACCGGTGTGGTGCTGGTGGCATTCGTGCTCACCGGTTCGGGGGCCAACCGGTACTTCTTTCTCGCCACGTACATCATCCTGTAGTACATTGTCCTGGCCACCGCGTGGAACATCCTGG
>CAZPYZ010000741.1:0-2106 GCA_964590215.1 uncultured Dehalococcoidia bacterium
ATCGAATGGTCCCTAAAGAATGTAAGCGCCTTGCTGAGGTAGACTTCCCGATTGCCGTCGTCTCGAAACACGCGGTGCGTGAGAAGTCGATCCGGCACGGGCATCCGAGCACACTCCACCTCTGGTGGGCGAGACGGCCGCTGGCGGCGTGCCGGGCGATGCTGCTAGGGCTGCTGTTGCCGGACCCATGTGATGAGCACTGCCCCGAGGCGTTCAAGGCCAAGGCGCGAGAGCTGTTGCCCCGAGCGCAGGGCAACGTGGGAGCTGCGGATGAGGACCTGCGGCGGGCATTGCTGCGGTTCATTGGGGACTTTGCGAACTGGGATCTGTCGTCAAACGCCCAGTACCTGGAGGTCTCGCGCGGCCTGGTGCAGGCGGCGCATCCCGAGGAGCTTCCCCTGGTGGTAGATCCCTTTGCGGGAGGCGGCTCGATTCCGCTGGAGGCGTTGCGGCTCGGCTGCGAGGCGTTCGCCAGTGACCTGAACCCGGTGGCGTGCCTGATCCTTAAGGTGTTGCTGGAGGACATCCCACGCCACGGGCCGGAGCTGGCCGAGGAACTTAGACGGGTGGGCACGAAGATCAAGCAGACGGCAGAAACGGAGCTGGCGGAGTTCTACCTACCGGATCCCGACGGCGCACGGCCCATCGCCTATCTCTGGGCGCGCACAGTGCGCTGCGAGGCCCCCAACTGCGGGGTAGAGCTCCCGCTTGTGCGCTCGTTCTGGCTGTGTAAGAAGGCGGATCGTCAACGTGCGATCAGGTACAAGGTTGTCCGGGTGGAAGGTCTGTCTCCTCAGGTAGAGTTCGAGATTTTCGAACCACAAAGCGACCGAGAAGTGCCGGCCGGGACAGTGAGCCGAGCCAAGGCGACATGTCTGAGCTGCCACACGGTGCTTTCGCCGGAGCGGGTGCGAACCCAGCTCTGCGAGCAGCGCGGTGGAGCAGACGTGGTTTTTGATGCGCGCGGCAAGCGTGCCACCGGTGCGCGTTTGCAGGCAGTTGTGACGCTCAAGCCCGGCGAGCAGGGACGGCAGTACCGGTTGCCAACTCCCAAAGACTATGAGGTCGTCTGGAAGGCGAGGAAACGCTTGGAGGAAGTGACCACCAAACCGTTGCCCAATGGTCTAAGCCCTGTGCCGGATGAGCCGCTACCTCCGATTGGTACGTTGGGCTTCCGTGTGCAGCGCTATGGGATGCTGCAGTGGGGGGACCTCTTCACAGCCCGGCAGAAGCTCGCGTTAGTAACGCTTGGTCAGATGATCGCTTCCACAAACTGTGGCCCAGGAGTGAAGGATTTGCTCGCGCTGGTCGTCGACCGCGTCGCCAGCCGGAGTTCTTCCCTTTGCCTGTGGCGCTATCATGCGGACCAGGAGAAAGTCGAGCATGTCTTCGGGAGGCAAGCATTGCCAGTTGTGTGGGACTTCGCGGAAGCTGTCCCCACATCGGAATCGACAGGCAGCTTTTCTGATGGTGTCAACATCGTGGCGCTGTCGGTGCAAGCAGCGGGCACCGCGTTCGATGTCGCTGGCCAAGCGCAACAGGCGGATGCCTTGGCCTCACCATTGCCGGACGAGACAGCAAGTGCGTGGTTTACGGATCCGCCCTACTACGACGCGATTCCGTATGCTGACCTTTCCGATTATTTCTTTGTGTGGCTGAAAAGGACCCTCTCCGACCAAGCTCTACCCCGTGATCCCTTTGAGGCACACAACCCGCTGACACCGAAGATCCGCGAGGCTGTTCAGGACGAGACTCGGCGGGTAAACGGGCACCAGAAGGACCGCCAATTCTTCGAGGAGGCGATGGCAAAAGCCTTCGCTGAAGGCTGGAGAGTCCTGAAGGAGGACGGCATAGGTTGTGTGGTCTTTGCTCATAAGACCACCGAGGGATGGGAAGCCCTCCTCTCAGGCATGATCCGTGAAGGATGGGTGGTCACCGGTTCGTGGCCGATTGCGACTGAAATGCGGAACCGCCTCCGGGCCCGGGACTCGGCTGCCCTCGCCACCAGCGTCCATCTCATCTGTCGCCCGCGTCCTGGCGATGCCCCCATAGGCGACTGGGGCGAAGTGCTGCGCGAGCTGCCCCGGCGTGTGGGTGACTGGATGG
>CAZPYZ010000742.1:0-2106 GCA_964590215.1 uncultured Dehalococcoidia bacterium
TCACTCTGACCCTCTCCCTGAGGGAGAGGGGACCCCAGCGCCTCCAAAGCTTCACCTACCTCACGAGCACTGGCAGGACGTTTGTCGGGCTCCTTCTCCAACAGCCGCAGGATCAGCGCCTCCAGGCCTGGCGGGCAGTCCGGGCGGTGCCACGTCGGGGAGACCGGCGGCGTGTTGAGATGCTGGGTGATGATGGCCACGGACTCCTCCCCCACGAAGGGCGGGCGTCCACAGACCATTTCGTAGAGCATCGCCCCCAGCGAATAGAGGTCGCTACGCGGGGTCACCTCCCCACCCATCGCCTGTTCGGGAGGCATGTACGCCACCGTCCCGACCATCATCCCGGCCTGGGTCAGTCGTGAACGGTCGAGGGCGACCGCGAGCCCGAAGTCCCCTATCTTGGCGACACGTCCTGTGCCCTGAGTCCTGGGTCCTGAGTCAGGGGACGGGTCAGGCCTCGTTCCTCGTTCCTCCTTCCTCTTCCCTACCTCGGTCAGCCACACGTTGCCGGGCTTCAGGTCCCGGTGCACCAGCTCATGCTCATGGGCAAACTCCAATCCCCGACACACCTGCTGGGCAATGTCGATGGCTTGCTCGATGGGCAAGCGGTGGCCTTCGGCCCGTGCCAGCAGACCCTCCACGTCGCCGCCGGGCATGAACTCCGTGACGAGGTAGGGAATGCCGAGGAGACCCGCAGGCGAGGGCGCCTGCGCCACACGCTCTGAAACCTCTCCCCCAGGGAGAGGGGAGCCCCCCTCCACCCCCATGTCGTGGACGGTCACGATGTGCGGGTGCGTCCCCAGCCTGCCCATGGCCTGGGCTTCGCGGGTGATGCGCTGGCGGCCTTCTTCGTGTAAACCCTCGGTCCCTTCGGCTCCGCTCAGGGCAAGCTTGATAAGCGCAAAGGCGACGTCCCGGTCCAGGCGGGTGTCGTGGGCGAGGTAGACCTTCTTCTTGCCGCCTTCGCCCAGAAAGCGGATGACTCGGTAGCGGCCGTTGACGAAGGAGATGGGATGGGAAGCCGCTGAAGGGATCGGGGGCGCCGCGGTGCCAAGCCTGCGTTCAGCGGCCGCGTGATAACCTCGGGCATCCGCGTTGTCGGGGTCCAAGGCGAGCACGTCTTTACAGCAGTCGAGAACCAACTGCCAGTTCCGTTGTTGGAGCGCTTCTTCCGTCTGCGCCAACAGTGCGTCGATTTGGCGTTGGATCCGCTCGGTGACCATGGTGTCCGCTTTGACCTCAGTCGCCTTCAACCAAGACGACGGTTGTCCTGGCTGCCTTCTGGTCGACCCCTACCACGTCTCCATACCGCCGTTCACCAGGATCATCTGGCCGGTGATGAAGTCGCTGTCCTCGGAAAAAAGGAATACCACTGTGCCCGTGAGGTCCTCTGGCACCCCCAACCTGCCCAGGGCTCGCTCTTCATGTTCGAAATCCCTGGGGGCGGCCAGAATTTCGTCCCGGCGGCCGCGGGGCGTCGCGCTGGGCGCCAGACAGTTCACGTTGATGTTGTACTGCCCCAGCTCCTTGCAGATGGCTCGAGTGAGGCCGACGACCCCGGCCTTGGAGGCGGCGTATTGGGGGGCGCTAAGCCGGCCGCGGGAGGCGTGCAGCCAGGCGCCGGAAGAGACGTTGACGATCTTGCCGGCGCGCTGTGCTTTCATGTACGGGACTACTGCCCGGATGCACAAGAACACGCCGGTCACGTTCACCTGGAGCACCCGTACGAAGGACTCCATGTCCACGTCCTCGATGGACCGGGGCTCCACGTGGGCGATCCCCGCGTTGTTCAGGAGGCAATCGATGCGCCCAAACCGCCCGACCGTGCGGCGGGCCATCTCCCTGGTGGACTCTTCGCTGCTCACGTCGACCCGCAGATCAAGCACCTCGGCGCCCGTTCCCTGCACGGCCTCAAGCGTCTCGTAGGACTCCTCGATGTCCGCCAGCACGACCCTGGCGCCCTCCTGCCCTAGCCGCATCGCGTGGGCGCGCCCAAGGTATCCCGAACTGCCGGTCACGATACAGACCTTGTCCTTGAGACGCATCGTCCTCTTCTCCCGGCCTGATTAGTTGGTGACGCCAACCAGGCCGTTAATGTGCTTCTGC
>CAZPYZ010000743.1:0-2105 GCA_964590215.1 uncultured Dehalococcoidia bacterium
GTGGAGGGCTATTCCCGATGCTTCCCCCCGCCCGGTTTGCTTCGTCGCCCTCCCCAGCATGATCCTCCCCACCGCTTCTCGCAATGACGGACGGCGCGCGATGTCATGCCCGGTATCTGGCGGCGATCCGCCGCCTGCTGAGCTCAGGGAATCATTGGGAGGCTCAGGGAACGATTCGGAGGTCCTATTGGGCGCACTAACGGACAAGTACTGCATCGTTGGAGTCGGGGAAACTATTCACTCGCGGAACTCGGGACGGACCCAGCTCTCTATGGCCGTCGAGGCAATCATGAACGCCTTGAACGACGCCGGTCTGCGGCCCGAAGAGGTGGATGGCATCACCAGCTATCAACTGAACGACTCCGCCACATCCCAGCAGGTGGCGACAGCCCTGGGCATGCGGCCCAACTACGCGGTGGACGTCATCGGTGGCGGGTCGTCGGGTGAGATGCTGGTGGCGAACTCCATCGGCCTGCTGGAGGCGGGCTACTGCAAGGCGATGGTCTGCTTCCGTTCCATGAACGGGCGGACCTTCCGGCGCATCGGCGGCCAGGCCGTGGGCGGTCCAGCCCGCATCGAAGCCGCGGCGGACGATCTGCAGTTCTTCGCCCACTGGGGATGGAGCACCCCCGCGCAGCGGTTCGGGATGACCTGCATGCGCCACATGCGGGACTACGGAACCACCTCCCGCCAGCTGGGCGCGATTGCCGTGGCCCATCGTCTCCACGCGACGCTGAACCCGAAGGCCATCATGAAGACCCCGATCACCATCGAGGACCACCAGAACTCCCGCTGGGTGAGCAAGCCTTTTCATCTCCTGGACTGCTGCCAGGAGACCGATGTGGCAGTGGCCCTGGTCATCGCGCCGCGGGAACGGGCCTACGACCTGAGGCAACCGCCCGTGTACATCATGGGTGGGACGGCCCGGACCCTCACCGACTTCCCTGCCTGGAACTACAGCCGGGACCGGATCCATGAGGTCGCGGGCTACTTTGGACGGCAGCGCGCGTTCGGGATGGCGGGCATCCAGCACAAGGACGTGGACTTCGTCTCCTGCTATGACGCCTTCACCTTCACCACCCTGGTCCAGCTGGAGGCGTATGGCTTTTGCGGCGTGGGGGAAGGCGGACCTTTCGTGGAGTCGGGGCGCCTTCAGATCGATCACGAGCTGCCCTGCAACCTGTCAGGCGGCCACCTGTCGGAAGGGTATTCCCACGGGATACAGATGATCGTGGAAAACGTGCGGCAGTTGCGGTGGCGGGCAGACGATCATTGTCCCGGCTGGAGGGTGGGGAAGCACACCTTCGACCGCTCACAAGGGTGCCGGCAGCTACGGGAGCCCTATATCTGCTTTGGGATGGGTTGGGGGCAGGAGCCGGTGTCCAGCTCCTTAGTGCTGCGGCGGTGACCGCTCCGCACTCCGCCCATCCTCTGCGTGATTGGTGCTCCGTGCTCCGTGATACGCAAAAGCGCGAGGGCTCACGTATCACGCATCACGCATCACGTGTCACGCATCACGTGTCCCGGAGGTAACCGATGCCAGGAACTATTCATTGGGACCGGGTCAAAATCGTCCCGAACTATGACACCAAGGGCTGGTGGGAGGCCAACAAGCGGCGGGAGTATGTCGTCAACCACTGCAACCGCTGCGGGAACCGCTGGTTTCCCCCCTTGCCGGCGTGTCACAAGTGCCACTCCATGGACGTGGGGTGGTTCACGACTGCGGGGAAAGGTGTCATCTACAGCTACGTCGTGGTGGTACAGCCGATCTTCGCTCACTTTGCCGACGCGGTGCCCTACGTCGTTGCCATCATCGAGCTGCCGGACGCGAACAATCAGGATGGGTATGCGGTGCGGGTCGCAGGGGTGCTCCGGGACGACGAGGCAGAAGTCGCGATCGGCCTGCCGGTGGAGGTGGACTGGGAGAAGACCAACGACCCGGAGATCGTGATCCCCTTCTGGAGGATCTCCGGGACCGCCGAGAACACCTGGAAGTTCCCGGGGTGACCCCTTTCAACGCACAGCACGCGCAGCCCGCACAGATTCTCTTAATACGGAGGGCGTTGCGGGAACCTTTCCTGACCTTCCATCGTCAAGTAAGTAGA
>CAZPYZ010000744.1:0-2101 GCA_964590215.1 uncultured Dehalococcoidia bacterium
CCCCTGGTTCAGGCGGGGAAGGCCGGCTGGACCATCCCCGAAGCAGAGCTGCTCCGAATGCCGGGTTACCGCCAGCCCAAAGACCAGGACATCGCCGAAGCGAAACGGCTGTTACGGGAGGCCGGCTATCCCGATGGGTTCAAGACGACGCTCCTCTTCGCCTCATCGGTCGCGGTCAGCCCCCCGACGGCCCAGGCCGCAGGGGAGCAGTGGCGCAAGAACCTGAACCTGGATGTCCAGCTGGTTCCTGCCGACAACGCCACCCGCCTCCAGCGCCGCCAGCGGGGCGAATACGAATTGAACGTGGATTCCCCGGGCTACCTTGACAAGCCCGCGGTCCTGGCCAGGAGCGAGTTCCACTCCTCTGGAGCCTTTTCCCAGGCCGCGGGCTATAACGACCCGGACCTTGACCGGCTCATCGACGCTCAAGGGGACGAGTTCGACCCGGTGAAGCGAGGGGCCATCTTCGTGCAGATTCAGCGGCACCTGCTTGATAAACTGTACGCTATCCCGGTCCCGCAGACCGTGCTCTACCAGGTCTGGCAGCCTTGGGTCCACGACTGGGTAGGCAACATGGGCTCGCGCCAGACCGTGATGAACCCCTGGGCCATCTGGATCGATGTGGACAAAGCCCCGCCGGACCGCAAGGGTCCGTAGGGACGAGGAACGAGAAACGAGATACGAGAAATCGAGAAACGAGGTACGAGTAACAAGGAACGAGGGCGTGGTCTCATGCCTCGTACGCCGTACTTGATTCAAAGGAGGAGAAGATGCCTAAGACGATAGACGCCGATACCCACGTCGACGAAACGGAAGATACCTGGGAGTACCTGCGCCCCAACGAGCGGGAGCTGAAGCCGGTCGCGGGCTATCCGGCCCAGCAGGACCCCGACCGCCAGCCCACCCGCTACTGGATCATCGACGGCGAGCGCCAACCGAGGCTCACCCGCGATGACGAGAAGACTCACAGCACCGTCGAGACCCGAGAACTCATCGACGTGAAGGCCCGCCTCCAGGACATGGACGAGCTGGACGTGCAGACTCAGGTCATCTTCCCCACCACCATGCTCATCCAGACCACCACCAAGCCAGGGACGGACCTCGCCCTCAAGCGCAGCTACAACCGCTGGATGGGGGACCGCTGTGACCAATCCGGGGGCCGTTTACGGTGGATGGCCCTCGCTCCTGTCATGACCATGGAGGAGTGCATCGAGGAGCTGCGCTGGGCCAAAGAGCACGGGGCGATTGGCGTGTTCAAGAAGGGCGACAAGGAGGGCGGCAAGTACCTGGCCGATTCCTACTTCCAGGACTTCTGGAAGACCTGCAACGATCTCGATATGCCCGTTTGCTTCCACACTGGGAGCGGCATCTTCGACCGCATCCCCCAGCGCGAGTCTTCCTTCGCGGTGGGCCGGCTCCAGTATCCCGTTATGCATGCCTTCCAATCCCTGGTCCAGCACGAGATCCCGAAGCAGTTCCCCCGCATCCGTTGGGGATTCATCGAGGCCGGTTGCAGCTGGGTCCCCTTTGTGGTCTACAACCTTGTCCGCCGGCTCAAGCGGCCTGGCGAGAGGCAGCGGATGACCTACGACATGCGGACAGATGCCCTGCGGGAGTTCAACCTGTTCGTGACGTGCCAGGTAGACGAAGACCTCCCCTACGTGCTTCAGTACACGGGAGAGGACAACCTCATCGTTGGCTCGGACTACTGCCACGCCGACCAATCGGCGGAGCGGGACTTCCAGCTGCTCCTGCGGGCGCGCGCCGAGAAGGGCGAGATAAGCAAGACCGTGGTGGACAAGATCCTCTACGACAATCCCAAGCGCCTCTATGGACTGTAAGGGAAGTCAGGAAGCCGAGAAGTAGGGAGGTCGGGGGGTGGCCCTGATTTCCTGACTTCCTCATTTCCAGGAGGCGGCAATGACCTACGCCCTAGACGGCATCCGGGTCATCGACATGACCCAGGGCATCGCCGGCCCTGGTACCTGCATGTACCTCGCCGATCAGGGCGCCGACGTCATCAAGGTGGAGGAGCCCCAGGGTGGCGACCCGTCTCGGGCACAGGCCGACGACCCGGTGCTCGGCAACAACAGCAGGAGTT
>CAZPYZ010000745.1:0-2093 GCA_964590215.1 uncultured Dehalococcoidia bacterium
CCCCAGGACCGGGACGGCGGCGAACCCAGCGGCGAGCAGGCCGATGTGAAGTGATGGGGCCGGGGAGGGCCGGTGCGTGGGCTGCAGCGGGATGGAAGCCGCCGTATGGTCCTCTGATTCAACGGTTGAGCGAGGAGGTTATCCGATCTTTTCGGCGACGCGGAGGATGGCGCTGCGACTGCGGGGATTGCGAGCCACCTCGGCGACGCCGGCACGGACCGGCCGCCGCGTCACGATGCGAAGCCGGGCCTGATGGGCGCACAAGCACACGGGGGTCCGGGGAGGACAGATGCACCCTCGGGCCTCTTCCCGGAAGAACTGCTTGACGATGCGATCCTCCAGACTATGGAAGCTGATAACCGCGAGGCGGCCTCCTGACGCCAGCAGGGTCACTGCCTGGGGCAGGACGTTCTGGAGGGCAGCCAGCTCGTCGTTCACCGCAATACGGAGGGCCTGGAAGGTCCTGGTGGCCGGATGAACGCCCCGCCGCCTGCCACCGACCGCGGCGGAGACGATATCCGCCAGTTCCGCCGCGGTCCGGACCGGGCGGCCGGCCACGATCTGACGCGCGATACGGCGGGACGCAGGCTCCTCGCCGTAGCGGAAGATCAGGTCGGCGAGGGCGTGCTCCGGGCAGGTATTGACGATATCCGCGGCGCTGAGGCGCTGGTGAGGGCTGAAACGCATGTCCAGCGGGTCAGTGCCTCGGAAGCTGAACCCGCGGGTGGGATTGTCCAGTTGGAGGCTGGAGACGCCGAGGTCCAGCACGATACCGTCGACGCCAGTGAAGCCGAGGTCTTCAGCAATCGACTGTAAGTGTCGGAAGTTGGCCTCTTCGAGGACCACTGCGTCACTCCATGAGCCCAGCTTGAGGGACGCGTACGCAAGGGCTTGGGGATCGGCGTCCAGGCCGAGGAGACGAGCGTCGGGTTCGGCGGCGCGCAACAAAGCCGCGGCATGGCCCCCCATGCCGACGGTGGCGTCGATGTACCGTCCGCCCGAACGCGGCTGGAGGCCCTCCAACACCTCGTCCAGGAGCACAGAGACATGGCGGTCAACCACCGCTAAGTTGCCTCCATGCGGGTCCGGAAGGAAGGTCCGGCTCCAACGATAGGCCTCAAGGGGCTGGGTATGGACATCTTCGTACGTTCTCAATCTAACCACTGATCTGCTCCGCTAGCTCAGATAGCTGGGCCTCCCACCTCGAGCGTTCTTGGGCCCACAGGTCGGGATTCCAAAGTTCTAGATGGTCGTTCACGCCGAGGACAGTGACCGGTTGATTGGCCCCCAGGGTTGCTCCGTCCCGCAAGGCTTGGGGCACCAGCACCCGCCCCTGACGGTCGGGCTCTACCGTGAACGCTCGGGAGAGAAGCAGTCGTTGCATGGTTCGGGCAGCGGACTGGAAGGTGTCCAAGCCCTGAAGCCGGCCCCGGAGGTGCTCCCATCCCTCCGGGGTATAGATGTTGACGCATGGCTCGAAGAGACGGACCAGCACCACCTCATCTTTGAAGGCGTCTCTGAAGCGGGCCGGCAGGGCAACTCGGCCTCCCGCGTCCAGAGCGTGTTGGTATTCTCCCGTTAGTCCTGTCGCCATACCTTGTCCGCAGGCTGCTCACTCACGGCAACGGAGGCGCCGAGTTGGTTGCGCCTGCCTGGCTACCGTAATAGAGTGAGACTGGCCTTTGCGGGAAAAGTGGGAGAGGGGAGCCACCAAACTTCCCCATATACTCCCATTTTTCACCGATGGCACCCATTCTCTGCGCGCGCGTAAGGCGTGTCAAGAGCAACATGCGTTCTACGGTGGAAGAAGCCGCCGCGGTTTTGCGTTCGGGCGGGCTGATCATTCTCCCCACTGATACGGTGTACGGGGTGGCCTGTGACCCAGGGAACGCAGAGGCGGTTGAGCGGCTGTACCGGGCGAAGGGCCGTGGCGAGGCGAAGCCGCTACAGTTGTTGCTAGCGGATATGGCTTGGTTGGACGTGGTCTGCGGCGATCTGACCCCAGACGCTCGGCGATTGGCGGAGCTGTTCTTTCCAGGAGCCATTACCCTTGTGGTGAAAAAGGCGCGAGGGGCAGGCCTGGAGCTGGTGGC
>CAZPYZ010000746.1:0-2081 GCA_964590215.1 uncultured Dehalococcoidia bacterium
AGGACAAGAAGCTCCCCCAGGGCGAAGTGGACTACATCTTCGAGGGACTGGAGCGCATCGAGACCCCCGACCCCTACACCGTGGTGGTGCACTTCAAAGCGCCCTTCATCCCCTTCGTGAACTACGCGGCCTCGGACTGGAACCCCATCCTGCCCAGGGAGATCTACGACCAGGACGGCCACTTCCGGGAGCGCATGGTAGGGGCAGGCGCCTACATCCTGGACACCGCAGCCACCCAGAAGGGGAGCCGCTGGGTCTGGAAGAAGAACCCCCGCTACTGGGACAGCGGGAAGCCCTACCTGGACGAGATCCGCTGGCTGGTGATACCGCACGACGCCACGGCCCAGGCCGCCTTCCAGACCAAGCAGCTGGACATCCTGGACGGCGTCGAGTACCAGGATGCCCAGACCGTGACGAAAGGGAGCCCCCAGGCGCTCCAGCTGCGCCACCTGGGGGCCGTTGCCGGCCTGATGTACTTCTCCATGGTGCCCGCACGCGGGAGCCCGCTCCAGGACGTGCGCTTGCGTCGCGCCATGCAGCGGGCGGTGGACCGGGACGAGATCAACCGCGTCGCCATGGGCGGCCAGGGCGAATGGGGCGTCTCGGGGGCCTTCCACGGGCTCTTCACCGAGGCGGAGGCCCGCCAGCTCCAGAAGCAGGACCCGGAGGAGGCGCGCCGCCTGGTCATTGAGGCGGGCTACCCCAACGGGGTCAGCCTGGAGTGGCCCGTGCCCGGCGATACAGCCCAGAGCGACGTCAGCGTCATGGAGCTGCTGCAGGCCCAGCTCAAGAAGGCTGGCATCAACATCGATCTGGTGTTCCTGGACCGGGCCTCCCAACGGGGCAAGCGGCGTTCGGGGGACTTCGATATCGACGGCCAGATGTTCCCGGCCCTGGGGCTGATGCACGACGATCCCGACTCCGTGGTCTTCGGGCGCTTGTTCAGCAAGTCCCGCCAGAACTACGGCAAGATGAACGACCCCGAGGTGGACCGGCTGGTGGTGGCCAGCCGGGCCGAGTCCGACCCGGAGAAGCGGCGGGAGATCATGCGGGCCGCCGCCCGGCGAGTCACAGAGATGGCCTACACGGTGGCGCTGCTCCACGGCCCCAGCTGGGACTTCTGGCAGCCCCACGTCATGAACTTCAAACCGAACTTCGGGTCCCAGGCGGCCTATGAGTTCGCGTGGCTAGGGAACTAAGGAGGCAAGCAATGAAGAGCCGGCTCGACTTCCGGACCTGCGCGCGGTGGCTCACCCCTTGCGTGGTGTTCCTGCTGGCGGCGTTGGGCTGTGGTGGGGCTGGACCTCCGGTTGGCCTTCAAGGGGGCGGCGAAGAAGGACCCGCCTACGGCGGCACCCTCAACGTACGGGTGAGCAGGGATCCCATCGACTGGGACCCCAAGTTCCAGGGCAGGGATAGTCCGGGGCAGGAGGCCCTGGCCATGGCCTATAACAGCCTCCTCTCCTTCAAGAGCGATCCGGGCCTTGATTATACGGAGATGGTGCTGCAGCCCGACCTGGCCCAGCGGTGGGAGGTATCGCCCGACGGAAAGACCTACACCTTTGACCTCCGCAGAGGCGCAAAGTTCGCGGACCTGCCTCCCGTCAACGGCCGCGAGCTCACCTCTGCCGATGTGAAGTTCACCATCAGCTACTACACCTTGACAGGAGAGTTTGAAGGCAGGGGCCTCGAACTGGGCCGCAATGCCTACCGCTTCGAGGGCGTGGAACGGGTGGAGACGCCCGATCGGTACACCGTCCGGGTGCAGTTCGAGCAGCCCTTCGTGCCCTTCATCAACTACGCAGCCTCGGATTGGAGCCCGGTCCTCCCCCGGGAGATCTTCGACCAGGACGGCAGCTTCAAGGAGCGAATCGCCGGCACCGGCCTCTTCCAGCTGGATGAGGCGGCCTCGCAGCGGGGCACCCGCTGGGTCTTCAAAAGGAACCCCGGCTACTGGGAGAAGGGCAAACCGTACCTGGATGAGGTGCGCTGGCTGGTGGTCAACAATGAGGGCTCAGCCTTCGCGGCCCTGCAGACGCAGCAGCTGCATTCCATTGCCGGCCTCGCCTTCCAGAACTTCG
>CAZPYZ010000747.1:0-2068 GCA_964590215.1 uncultured Dehalococcoidia bacterium
CGCAGCGAAGCAATCTCCCCAGCGTCGGTGGCGATCCGGAGATTCCCACGGCCCTTGCGGGCCTCGCAAGGACAGGCAAGGACGGTGCCTAGAAGTCCGGCCGGAAAGTAGGTGGGATTGACCGCAATCTCAGCAACGTACCCTCCACATCTTGTGGTCGCGTTTTCCGTGAACCTTCGGTATAGTGGTCCCAGACTTACGGCGTCCGCCGGGACGGCAGCGCCAGGGGAGACGCCCATGCTTGGAGAGCGGGGACCACAGCGCGGCCTGCTGGAAGCGGACTACCTGTACGCAGACTTCGTGGGGCGCCAGTCTTTCTACGGCTTCCTGGCGACGCAGCGGGACGTCCTCTTCCGGGACGAGGACTTCGCCCAGCTGTACTGCGCCAACAACGGACGGCCCAGCGTGCCACCCAGCCTGCTGGCCACGGCCCTGGTGCTGCAGACCTTTGAGCGGGTGTCGGACGAGGAGGCGAAGCGGCGGGCCGACTACGACCTGTGCTGGAAGGTGGCCCTGGGGATCGCGATAGAGGAGCGGCCCTTCGCCAAGAGCACCTTGCAGGAGTTCCGGGCGCAACTGGTGATCCATGAGCAGCAGCGGGCGATCTTCCAGCAGAGCCTCCAGCTGGCCAAGCAGCAAGGCTACTTCCGGGGCAAGCCCAAGCTGCGGGTGGCGCTGGACACGACCTTCATCCTGGGTCGGGGGGCGGTGAAGGACACCTACAACCTGCTGGCCGACGGGATAGTGCAGGTGCTGCGGGTGCTGGCGCAGCAGGCAGGGGAGCCGCTGCAGACGTGGGCGGAGCGGGAGGGCTTCGGCCGCTACGTGGCCGAGCAGAGCCTGAAGGGGCAGGCCAGCATCAACTGGGACGACCCGAACGAGCAGCGGCAGTTCCTGCAGGAGATCGTGGCCGATGCCGACCGGGTGCTGGAGTTGGTGCGGCACGCGCGCTCCGGTCGGGAGGAGGGCAGCCCGGAGGACCAGGCGCTGGCGGCGGCTGCGGGCCTGCTGAGCCGGCTGCTGGCCCAGGATATCGAGCGGCAAGCGGACGGTCCCGCGCTGCGGCAGGGCGTGGCCCCCGACCGGGTGGTCTCGGTGCACGACCCCGAGATGCGCCACGGCCGTAAGAGCAAGGCGAAGCGCTTCGACGGGCATAAGGGGGCCCTGGCCGTGGACACGGACAGTCAGCTGATCACTGCGGTCACGGAATTGGCGGGCAATGCGGCGGACCATGAGCAGGCCCTGGAGCTGGTGCAGCAGAGCGAGGAGGCCACGGAGTGTCCGGTGGCGGAGGCCATCGGCGACTGTGCCTATGGTGATGGGCCGACCCGGCAGGCCTTTGCGGACGCGGGGCGGGAGATCATCGCCAAGGTCCCCGCCGTGACCAACCAGGGACGCTTCCCCAAGACGGCCTTCGCTATTGACGTGGACGCGGGCACCTGCACCTGTCCGGCGGGGGAGACCACGGCGGACCTGCGGCCAAGCGCTGGTGGCGGCGGGACGTTCTACTTCCCGGCGGCCGTGTGCGCGGCCTGTCCGCTGCGGGCGCAGTGCGTGCGGGGCAAAGGCGGCCGCACGGTGCAGCTGCACCCGCAGGAAGCGTTGCTGCAGGCGGCCAGAGCGTTCCAGGCCAGCCCCGCGTTTGGGGAGTACCGCCGGCTGCGGCAAGCAGCCGAGCACCGGATAGCGCGCTTGGTGCAACTGGGCATCCGCCAGGCGCGCTACTTCGGCGGGGCGAAGACCCTGTTCCAGCTCTGCATGGCAGCCGCGGTGGCCAACCTCACCTTGCTGGCCTACCGGGCTGCTCAAGGAACCAGCGCCCCTGATTCGCTCCATCTATTTGTCCTCATCGTAGTGGCCGCAGGGCTCCTCACCCTGTCCCCAGTGCCGCTACCTCAGTCAGCGGTTCTCCTGCGCGCTTGCTCGGCCCGGAACGATCTATCCAGCCTTGGAAGCATGACGAGCGCCGCGTGAACCCCCCTTCCCGGCCGGACTCCTAGGTCCGCAGATCGGCTCGATCTTCAGCGGTATCTCCGGTGCCGTCTCATCCACGGCCCAGTTCTCCTTT
>CAZPYZ010000748.1:0-2066 GCA_964590215.1 uncultured Dehalococcoidia bacterium
GGCTCCGAGGGCATGTCCACGCAGTCGCCATCTACGTTGAACTTCCACCCATGGTAAACGCAGCGCAGGCCATCCTCCTCATTTCGCCCGTAGAACAGGGGGGCCTGGCGGTGGGGACAGAGGGCAGTGATGAGGCCGACTCGCCCATCCGTCGCCCGGAACGCGACGAGGTTCTCTCCCAGGATCCGGACCTGCAACGGGTCGCAGTCCGGCGCCGGCAGCTGGGAGGACAGGAGGATCGGCATCCAAAACCGGCGCAGCCACGTGCCCATGGGCGTACCAGGCCCGACCCGGCACAGCAGCTCGTTGTCCTGCGCACTCAACATCTGTACGCCTCCTTAGCGAAAGCTTCGTCTCAAACCGCCAAGTGTGTGCGGTCCCGGATTGGTCACCGCCCATCCCTGCGGTCCCAGTCGCCCCCGCCCCCATCTGTGCTTGTCTGCGAGACGTTGACAGAAATGTGCAGACTTTGCCCCGACAAGCACAGCCTAGCAGTGGGGCACAGGCACTCCTGCCTGTGCCGGGACAAGAGTCATATGGGACAGCCGCCCTCGCCTCCCGTGACAGCGAGGGCCCACCTTAGCCTGTCATCGCAGCGCGCAGCCGCTGGGCCGCCTCGTGCGACCTGCCGTCCGCCGCCAGATCATGGGCTTCGAACACCAACTGGTGCAGGTGCTCCAGTCCCTCCACATCCGCTCCGAGGTCGCGCTCCCGGCTGAGGACGGTGTCCACCCTCCGCCAGACCTCATCCAGCTCCACCTCCCGGACGATGAGCTGTTGAAAGGTCCTCGAGGTCTCCAACCGCTGCGCCAGGGCCAGCAGCGTCTCGTTGGAGAAGTCTTCAATGGGGACTACGTCATCGAGGTTCATGGCTTGGTCCGGCGCGGATGGCGGGATTCATGTGGCGAGAGCGCGGCTCCGTAGACGGGCCGGGCAGGACGCTCCAAGGTCGGGGCCGTGCCACTACGTGTCCAGCGTCTCCTGCGCAAACACCCGCCCTAACGGCATCCGGCTCTTCGTCATCCCCTGCTCGTGGCAGTAGTCCAGGAAAGTGTCGATGGTGTTCTTGTTGGCGCTGACTCCATGCTTCCAGATGTCCCCCCATTCCCGCTGCTGATCCCGCACCAGCTCACGATTCCCGATGGTCATAGATGGTCCTGACCCATCGCCCAGCGCGTCCTCGAGGGCCAGCTCGCGAGATCGTTCGAAGGCGTCGTAGAGCTTGCGAGCGAGTCCAGGATTAGCCCGGTGCATCTTCCCGCCCATGAGGACAATGTGCACTGGCGTGAAGATCCCTCGCTCCTTGTAGAGCCTCTTCGTATCCTCCTGGTAGTTGGGGAACAACCGTTTCACCAGGGGACTGCTCTCCAGCGCCGCCCAGAGTTTCGCGTCGGTGATATCTCCCGTGCTCGCGTCCACCTCCCCGTCCAGGAGGCGCTGCACCGGGCTCTTCCGGGGTCCCGACGCGTATTCGATCTGCAGCGTCGCATCGTGGAGATTGAACCTCCCGGCCGCCGGGAGCAGCCAGCGCAGCCGGTGCAGGTCCACCCCGTAGAAGTGCTGCAAAAAACCCCGCGTGTAGACGCTGATGGCGCTGCCATACCCCACAGTGGCGACCGTCTTACCCTCCAGGTCCCTTGGTGAGTTGATGCCGCGGTCGGCCCGGACCCAGGCGTAGTTGTAGACCGGCTTGCGCTTGATGAAGACGGGCAAGCAGACCAGGTCCCAGCCCGCGTCGATGGCGGTGATGACGTCGCCCCAGTTGGTGTCCAGCAGGCCGAAGTCGCCGGCTTTGAACCGTTCCTGCTCGAAGTACCCCGCTGTTTCCAGAGGCCCGCTGGGCTTGAGCGTGACACCTTCGATAAGAACCCGACCCTGCATCAACGGTAGGATGATCTCGTAGCGAAAGTTTGGCAGCGATCCCTGAGCTTCCAGAGGGATTTCCACGGCGGGCCTCCTGCTGGGCGTACCGGCTATTATAAGGACACTGCCGTGCTAGCAGCACGGCCGGTAACTGGTCTGGTTGCGCTGGGGGCTTTCGCCCCGGACCCCGGGTTCACGTAGCG
>CAZPYZ010000749.1:0-2062 GCA_964590215.1 uncultured Dehalococcoidia bacterium
CCCTCCTCGCCCGCCTCGTCGACGACCCTTCGGCGGGCTCAGGGCATGCCTTGTCTGAGGACCGGCTGCTGGAGGTGCTGGAAGAGGGGCTGTCGGCGCGGGTGATCGAGGAGTTGCCGCGCGCGGTGGGGCGCTACCAGTTCACCCACGCCCTGATCCAGGAAACTCTTTTGGAGGAGATCTCATTGACACGGCGGGTGCGGTTCCACGCCCGTATCGCCGAGGTGCTGGAGGAGCTGTACGGAGCCGAGGCGGACGCCCACGCGGCAGAGCTGGCGAGCCACTTTGCCCAGGCAGAGACGGTGCTGGGGAGCGAGAAAGTCGTGAGGTACAGCCGCCTGGCCGGAGAGCGGGCGCTGGCGACCTATGCCCATGAGGAGGCACTGGAGCACTTCAAGCGCGCGCTGTCGGCGAAGGAAGGGGGGCAGGCAGGGATGCCTGCGCTCCCAGGCGACGCCGACACCGCGGACATCCTGTTTGGCCTCGCCAAGGCCCAGGTAGCGACGCTGGCGCCCACCCAGTTGGAAGAGGCATTCGCGCATCTGAAAGGGGCGTTCGACTATTACACGGCGGCCGGGCACGTAGACCGCGCGGTGGCTGTGGCCAGTCACCGCCTGTTTCCGCAGCGGCCTGGCATTCTCACCGGCATGTTAGGCCTTCTCGGGCGGGCTCTGGAACTCGTGGCGCAGGACTCCCACGACGAGGGGCGCCTGCTCGCCGCGTACGGTTTTCACCTCGGCCGCCACAGCAGTGAGTACGAGCCCGTGGACGACGTGTTCCGGCGAGCCCTGGCTATAGCTGAGCGGGAAGGCGACGCAAGCCTGGAGCTCCATACCCTGGCCTACGCGGCCAACGTGGACTTTAATCACCTCCGACTCGAGAGCGGCCTTGAAAAGACGGCCAGGGCCATCGACCTGGCCAGAAGGGCAGACGATCCCCTTGCAGAGAGCCAGGCGCGGGCGACCGCGGTCTTGCTTCTCCTGGCCACGGGGGATTTCAAGGGTCTCCGGCCCCTCGCTGATGCGCTGCTGGCGCTGGCAGAGAAGCTGCGCAACCGCAGCGTGCTGGCGGACGCCTGCTGGGCCAGCGCCGCGCCCTGCGCGGTCGATGGCGACTGGGACCGCGCCCGCGAGTTCAACCGGCGCGGGCTACAGCATGCCCCGGGAGGTGGCCGGTTGCTCGCCCAACGGGTGATGCTGGAAGCGCAAGTGGGGGCATTCGGGGAAGTGGAAGTCTACATGGGGCAGTTGCGGGAACATGCGAGCCCAGCGGTCACCCCCTTGGGAGCAGTGCTCTGGTCCCAGTGGTCGTGCCTCAAGTCGCTGCTTGTCCGGATCAAGGGCGGCACCGAAGGTGTGGAGTTGGAAGAGCCGCCGGTAGACGCCATCCTGTCCGCGCTGGTGCCCATTCCCATTTTCGTCCAGCAGATGAGGTTGGGCCAGGCGCTCCAGGCGGTGCAGCAGCGAGATGTGGCACAGGCCCAGCAGGCCCACCAGCTGTTCCTGCCGCGGCGGGGCCAGTTCGAGCCTCTCGCAGTGTTCAGCATCGATCGCCTGCTGGGCCTCCTGGCCCAGACCCTGCGCGATCATGACACGGCCGCAGGCCACTTCGAGGACGCCCTTGCCCTCTGCGAGCAAGCGCCTCATCGCCCCGAGTGGGCCTGGAACGCCTGCGACTACGCAGACCTGCTCACCGACCGCGGTGCCCCCGGGGACCGGGAGAAGGCCGTGGGGTTGCTTGACCGTTCGCTGGGCACCGCCCGAGAGCTGGGGATGCGCCCCCTCATGGAACGGGTGCTTTCCCGGCGGGGCATACTCAGTGCGTGAGGCGGACGCGCTGAAGCGCGCACTACAAACAGCGACAGGACCGGCTCGTAGTACGCGCTTCAGCGCGATGGGGCCGGGCGCCGCGCCACATTCCGGGAGACATTGGAGGATATTGAATGACCAGCACATCAGTGCCCTCTGATTTCCCGGTGCCCCCTGACCTGGAGGGGTTCTGGACCTGGGACAACATGCACTGTCCCCGGCCGTTGACGCCGATGACGGAGGACATCTTCTGC
>CAZPYZ010000750.1:0-2061 GCA_964590215.1 uncultured Dehalococcoidia bacterium
TCAAGCTGGCCTTCGCCCGCCAGGTGGGGGACGAGGCCAAGCACTACCGGCTGATCGTCGAGCGCCTCCGGGAGCTCGGGTTCGACGCCAAGACCTTCGACCCCCTCGCCCAGGGGTACGGCCCGCTCTTCGAGTACCTCCGCACTCTCACCACGACGGTGGAGCGCGCGGCCGCCGGGCAGTTCACGCGGGAAGCCATCGCCATCGTGAAGAACCGGCAGTTCATCGAGTTCTGCGAGCGGGCGGGGGACCGGGCCACCGCAGCGCTCTACCGGGACGTGATCGAGCCGGACGAGCGCTACCACCACGAGCTGGGCCGCTCCATCCTCCTCCGCTACGCCACGACAGCAGAGGCGCAGGAGGCCGCCCGCCGGGCCGCCAGGCGCACGCTGGAGCTGGCGGAAGAGCTCCAGGCCATGGCGCTGAAGAGCGCTGGCATTCACCACGCCCCGGGCTGCTAGCGCCGTAGCTACCTCTTTTCTGGAACTTGCTGTGGTCTCCGCGTTGCATGAAAAAAATGGCTCTTCTCCCAAAATGTACCCGTAGCTTAAGGGCCTGAAAGTCGAAGCGCATCGGGGACCTCAGCTAGGCTCCTTCTTCGGTAGCCACACTGAAGCAAGGAGGCTGAGGGCCGATGCGCATGGAGACGTTTATCAGAAGAGAGCTCCAAATGAAAGCCCATTGGGTGACGCGGGTGGAGGCCACTGCGGCGGGGCTCGTTGCGTGGGTGGAGCGGCTGGGCCAGCGACGGTTGCACTGTGGAGAATGCGGCAGGCCGGCGCGCCAGGTGCTCCGGCGGGATCCGCCGCGCCGGTGGCGGCACCTGCCTTTGGGCTCTGAGCCCTGTGAGCTGGTCTACCGCCTTTATCGGGTGCGCTGCTGGCGCTGCGGCGTCCGAGTGGAGCAGGTCCCTTGGGCCGCCCGGTGGAGTCGGGTCACCCATCCCCTGCGCCGGGCCATTGCGCAGCTGGCGCGCCAGCTGAGCTGGCGCGAAGTGGCGGAGCACTTCGGCGTGGACTGGAAAACTGTCGCCCTCACCGTGCGCCGCGCAGTGGCCTGGGGCCTCCAGGCCCGCTCGCTCGATGCCCTGCGCGTCCTCGGGATCGACGAGGTCAGCCGGAAGAAGGGCCACCACTACCTTACGCTGGTCTACGACCTCGAGCACGGCCGCCTGGTCTGGGTCGGCGAAGATCGCACCGAGGCCACCCTGGAGGGCTTCTTCGCCTGGCTGGGGCCGGAGCGGGCGCGCCAGCTGGAGGTGATCTGCCTGGACATGTGGGCGCCGTATGCCGCCGTGATCCAGCGGCACGCCTCCCAGGCCACGCCGGTCTTCGATCGCTTCCACCTGGTCCGACACCTCAACGCGGCCGTGGATGAAGTCCGTCGGGCCGAGGTCCGGCGGCTGCGGGGCGAAGCGCGCCAGGTCATCAAAGGCACCCGGTACCTCCTCCTCAAGAACCCCTGGAATCTGACCCCGGAGGAGCGCCAGCGGCTGTCCAGCGTCGTCAAGGTGAATAGCCGCCTGGTTCGCGCCTACTACCTCAAGGAAGAGTTCCAGGCCTTCTGGCACTACGTCCGGACCGGCTGGGCGAGGAGGCACCTCGCCCACTGGCTCTGGTGGGCGAGCCACTCGCGGCTGGCGGCCTTCCAGAAGCTCGCCAAGCTCGTGCGCGCCCACCTCCCCGGGATCCTGGCCTGGACCCGCGTGCGGGTGACCAATGGCGCCCTCGAAGGGATGAACAACAAGGTTAAGCTTGTCAGCCATCGCGCCTATGGCTATCGCAACCCTCAGAACTTCATCGCGGCTATCTATCACTGCTGTGCTCAGCTCCCGTTACCAGCATGAACATTTTGGGAGAAGAGCCCCTTCTTCTGGACCTCGAGTCAGGCGCTCCCCTCGCGTTGATGGAGGCCGGGTTCCTGACCGGGATCCGCACCGGCGCCGCCTCAGCGCTGGCCGCACGCTTTCTGGCTCGGCCAGACTCGCGGAGCGCGGCCTGCTTCGGCGCCGGGGTCCAGGCCGGCTTCCAGCTCAGGTGCCTCATCGCGGTTCTCCCGCTG
>CAZPYZ010000751.1:0-2059 GCA_964590215.1 uncultured Dehalococcoidia bacterium
CTGGACCCAGACTCCAGGCTCGTACGCGACCCACAACATTGTTCCCTCGGCGCGGCTGGTGAAGCTTCCCGCAAACGTGAGCGGGAAGGACGGCGCTGCGGCTATGCTCCAGGGAATGACCGCCCACTACCTGGTTCACAGCACTTACCCGCTCAAGAAGGGCGACACCTGTCTGGTCCACGCGGCGGCCGGAGGTGTCGGGCTCCTCCTCTGCCAGATGGCCAAGCGGGCAGGGGCGCGGGTGATCGGCACAGTGTCGACCGAAGAAAAAGCGAAGCTGGCCCGCGAGGCGGGGGCGGACGAGGTGATCCTCTACACCCAGCAGGACTTCGAGGCCGAGGTGAAGCGGCTCACCGACGGCAAGGGGTTGCAGGTCGTCTACGACTCCGTCGGCAAGGACACCTTCGACAAGAGTCTCGGCTGCCTGGCCCCTCGCGGCTACCTGGCGCTCTTCGGCCAGTCCAGCGGCCCGGTGCCCCCCCTCGACGCCCAGATCCTGAACGCCAAGGGCTCGCTTTTCCTCACGCGCCCAAGCCTCGGGCATTACACCCTGACCCGGGAAGAGCTGCTCCAGCGCGCCGGGGAACTGCTCGGGTGGATCGGGTCGGGACAGCTCAAGATCAGGATCGAGAAGACCTTCCCCCTGGCCGAGGCGGCCGAGGCCCACCGCCAGCTCGCGGGGCGCCTGACCACCGGCAAGCTGTTGCTGATCCCGTGAGCAGAGGTCGTGTCAGTTGTAGGAAGCGGGTGGAGGGTGGATGTGGCCGGAGTGGTGGGATTGGGAGCTGGCATTCACGGCTCCGTATGGAACAGCGCGGCATCACAGAGGTGGACCTCCGCTCCATGCTCCAACGCACCAGCCGCTACTCGCCCAGCGCGGTGGAAGGCCGCTTTATGATTGAAACGACCCATCGCGGGCGGCCTTGGATCGTTATCGTTGAACCGGATCCGGACGAACGGCTCCTAATTTAGTGGTCGTCACCGCTTATGAATTTAAGATTGTACTCTGTCTGAAATCGCAAAGCACACGGCTCTCAGAATTAGGCCACGCATCTCGAGAACTTCCCCGCGCGCTGACCTCCCCCGTCACCGCCGCGATTGGCGAGGTGCCCTACCGCTGTCGGTAAGTGGTCGTGGTGCGACGGGCAATAGCCGTGACCTCCACGAGCCGACGCTCAGGATAGGCATCAAAGAAAATCCGCCAGTCACCAACTCGTCGGCGAAAGGCGGAGGGTTGGTCCTTCAGGCGCGCTACGTCACCGGCGAACGGGTCCTGCCGCATTTCTTCGAGGGCATGCAGCAACCGCTCCCGATCAGGCCGAGGCGCGCGCTGGACGCTTTTTTGCGCGGGTTTGCTTACCCGCAGCTCCCAGGGAGACGCGGAGATCATCGAGAGTCAGATACTCGCCGCGGCGGAGGGAGGCACGCCCCGCCTCGATTGCGCGAAGCTCAGTCCGGCTTGGGGTATAGGTGCGACGAACGTTGAAATAGGTGCGGAGCGCCTCCCGGATAAGCTCGGAACGGGTGCGGTGTTCGGCTTTCCGGACCGCTTCGACCTCCCGGATCATTTCGGACGGGAGGGAGATAGTCACTGTGTGGCGCCCACGCATGCTGGAAACCCCTGGTATTATTTTGTGTTACTTGGTCTTATCTTACCGATATTGGGATGAGCCGTCAATGGGGCAGCACGCCCGAGCACGGAATTCTGGGTCACTCGGCGCTGATCATTGCGCGTTCCAGGGAAGGCTCTGACCCAGGCCGTGGGTCAGCCCTTCGACGTCCTTGGGCTTATAGACGTGCCGGGGCGGCGACTCGAAGGTCATGGACGGCGTGATCCGCAGCACGACCCGCTGCTCCCGGCGCGCCATCTCCTCAACGTGGAGCGTAGTCAGCACAAACAGGGGTAGCCAGGAGCCGGGCCCGGCGAGCATGACATAACCCCCCCACTCGGACATGCGCCGCGAGGACACGCAGCCCTCCCCGGGACCAGCCGAGTGCGTACGCGACATAACGCGTCTTCTCCGACGCGCCGCGCGCCGCTGCGGCCTGTGGCCCTACC
>CAZPYZ010000752.1:0-2059 GCA_964590215.1 uncultured Dehalococcoidia bacterium
GTATCAGGGTGGGACGAGTGGACCCGTGAGGCGACGCGGCGCCTGGCGCAGCACGGGTATGCAGCTATCGCGCCCAACCTGCATTTCCGGGAAGCGCCGGGCGCGGCGCCGGATGACGCCGCGGCGGAGGCACGCCGCTTCGGCGGGGTGCCAGACGACCGGGCCCTGGGCGACATCGAAGGGGCCGCTCGGTTCCTCCGTTCTCAGCCCTACTCCAACGGGAAGCTGGCGGTCATGGGCGTGTGCTCCGGCGGGCGCCAGACGTATCTGGCCGCGTGCAAGCTGACGGTGTTCGACGCCGCCGTGGACTGCTGGGGCGGGCGCGCGCCCATCGATCTGACCGGGAGCCTTTCGTGCCCCCTTATCGGCATCTTCGGCGAGGACGACCAGAGCCCCTCACCGGCCGACGTCGCCGCCACGGAAGCGGAGCTGAAGAAGCATCGAAAAGGGTACGAGTTCCACAGCTACCCCGGCGCAGGCCACATGTTCTTCGCCTGGACCCGCCCCAGCTACCGGCAAGAGCAGGCGGAGGACGGGTGGAAGAAGGTGTTTGCGTTCTTAGCGAAACACCTCAGCTAGTCCCAGATTACGGGGACATCGTACTGGCCGATGGCAGTGTCCCCGGTGATCAAAGTCAACATCTCGATTTGCGCCTGGGCAACGAGCATCCGGTCGAAGGGATCGCGGTGATGGAAGGGGAGGGTCCCTACTCGAAACGCGTGGGGCATCTGGACCAGCAGAAGAGAAAAGCCGTTTGCGGCCACATGCCGGGGCACGTAGTGAATCGGGGGGGCGTCTAGGCTCAACCGGGCTCGTTGAACTAGGAGAGCGATCTCCCACACCGAAACAACGCTGAGGACAATTTCGTTCCCTGCCTCTGCGATAGCGTCTCGGGCGGGAACCGGTAGACGGGAATCATCGTCTACCCACCATATAAAGGAATGGGTGTCCAGCAGGCATCGCATTATGGCTCCCACCCCTTGGGTTCCCAATCTTGCAGGAACTCTTCGGGCCACGGTTTGTCGAAGTCCGGGCCATAATGGATCGTCCCGCGGCCGCTGCCCGGCACCCGCCTCTGGCGGATCGGCACCAGTTTGACGACGGGCTTGCCGGACCGGGTGACGATGACTTCCTCGCCCGCCAGCGCCTTGGCAACGAGCTTCGACAGCTCGGTCTTGGCCCGATGCATGTTCACCACAGTGCTCATTCACAACCTCCGTCCCCGACGATGGCTACCCGGTTAGTAGGCCTGGACAACGGCATCCCCGTCCTCGCGCCCGGCGCTTCCGGTAGGCGGGACGCAGGCCACATCATCACGGGCGCCGGTCTATCTCCTACTGATCCTTGTGCTATCTTACCTGCGGGGCCAAGCAGGTGATCCGGTCCAGCAAGCAAAGGGAGGGCATGAAGCGAACTGCGCTGGCCAGTGTAACGGGCGCTGGTATCGCTCTCGTGGGCGTCACCGTCATGGTCCTCGCCTGGGCTTTGGCCAGCGCTGCGCTGGGCGAGCCCGGCGCGTGGCTGGGGATGGCCTTGGTGTACGGGCCGGCAGGCCTCATCGGGGGGTTCCTGGCGGCTCGCGCTGCCGCGCGCTGGTATGCCGGACCCGTTAGCGGGCTACTTGCGGCCGCCGTGATCGCATTGCTGGCTTCTCCGGATGGATGGGCGCTGTTGCTGAGCGGCTCGTTGGGCGGCGCTGCTGCCGGCCTGCTGCACCGCTCGCGGCCCCAGCCTTGAGGGATTGGCCTGTCCACACGATCCACCAATGCGGTTCGCCAAGGAGGACAGACGATGGGTCACCGGTGTTGGGGAAGAGACAGCGTCCAGCTGACGCGACGGGGACTCCTGAAGACGGTCGTGGTCCTCGCCGGGGCCGCATGCGCGCCCCAGGCCGCTCCACCGCAGAGCAGCCAGCAAGCTCCCGGCGACGCATCGAGCGCGGCGGACTGGCAGCGTCAATGGACTGAGCTGGTGGAGGCCGCCAAGCGAGAAGGCAAGGTAGGCCTGTTCACTACCTCCAGCGTCGGCCACCGCAAGTGGGTCGAGGCCTTCGAGGCCG
>CAZPYZ010000753.1:0-2059 GCA_964590215.1 uncultured Dehalococcoidia bacterium
GGTGACGGGGCCATGTACGACATCGGGTTCCAGTCGCTGTCGCGGATGCTGGCCTCCGGGATGGACATCAAGGTCCTCGTCCTGGACACCCAGGTTTACTCCAACACCGGCGGCCAGGTCTCCACCGCCTCGTTCCCCGGGCAGGACGCCAAGATGGCCGCGGTGGGCGCTGCGGGAGCCGGCAAGGCTGAGCACCGCAAAGAGCTGGCCCTCATCTTTCTCATGCACCCTGAGGCCTTCGTGGCTCAGACCACGCCGGCCCACATCAACCACTTCTACAGGGCCATTCTGGACGCCAACAGCTTCCCGGGCCCGGCCATCGTCGTCGCCTACACCACCTGCCAGCCCGAACACGGCGTGGCCGATGACCGGGCGGCGGAGCAGGCCCGGCTCGCGGTCCAGTCGCGCGCCTTCCCGCTCTTCGTCTATGACCCGCTGAAGGGCGAGACGCTCCGCCAGCGGCTGTCGCTCCAGGGGAACCCCGACCCGAAGGAGGATTGGACACGACACCCGAAGAGCGGGGAGGTCATTGATTTTGTCGAATTCGCCAGGACGGAGGGACGCTTCGCCCGCCAGTTCGAGGCCGCGGGCCGCCCCTCGGCGGCACTCCTCGCTGCCCGGCAGGAACGGTTAGCCAACTGGCGGAGGCTCCAGGAGCTGGCCGGCCTCAGGGGGTAGCCAAGTCATGGTCGATGAGGACCGGCGAGTGAAAGCCGAAGCCTTGGGTTGTCCCTTCCTCAGGCCTGTCATGGCCGATCAGATGTGGATGTACCCCACGGGAGCCTACTGCCGGCTCCCGTCGGGGCGGGTGAGGGTCCCGTCCCGGGACACGCTGGCCTGGCTGTGCACGACCGGCCGTTATTCTGACTGCCCCGCCTACCGGCGCTCGAGGCATGCGGAGACGGGCGTCAAGGACCTGGGGTAGCTCACCCAGGCGCCTGCCCCGGGACCGGGCCGGCCCCCCCCGGTGTCTCCCGGGGCTCTTCAGTTCCGCCAGCTAACGAGTAAAATAAGCAAGATTGCTCTCTTAACGTCCGTGGACCACCCGGGGAGGGACAGACTCATGCGAACGGTTACCCGAAGCGTCACGATTCCGAGCCTCCTGCTCTTCACCCTTTCGGTGCTCTTTGCCGGTGCCCCTGCGGGTGCCCAGGCTCCCCTCAAAATGCCCAAGACCGTGGTCTGGACTGCCTACGACGTCGGCTCGGCCGGCTACATCCAGGCCGCCTCCATTGGCCACGCCATGGCCAAGCGGGAGGGGATTACCCTCAGGGTGGTGCCCGCGGGCAACGACGTCTCCCGCCAGGCCCCTCTGGCTTCTGGCCGGGCCCAGTTCGGAGCCCTCGGGATCGCCTCGTTCCTCTCCCAGGAAGGGGTCTTCGAGTTCGCCAATACTGACTGGGGCCCGCAGCCCGTGAGGATCCTGGGCGCGGCCTGGGGGGACTTCAACACGGGCAACGTCGCTGCCGCCGCGGACACAGGGGTCAAGACCGTCTTCGATCTCCGGGGGAAGCGAATTGCCTGGGTGGTCGGCGCCCCTGCCCTCAACCAGAACATGACCGCCTTCCTCGCCTGCGCCAACCTGACCTGGAATGACGTTAGAAAGGTGGAGTTTCCGAGCTTTGGAGCCGCCATGCGGGCCATCATCGAAAACACGAACGACGCCGCCATCGCCAGCACCAACTCAGGGAACTCCTACGAGGTGGCCGCCTCGCCGCGGAAGTACGTCGCCCCCGGCGTCCCGAGCCCGAAAGAGGATCCGGCCTGCTGGAGCCGGCTGAAGAGGGCGGCCCCGTATTTTGAGTACAACCTGGCAAGCGTTGGCGCCGGGGCGATCTCCAAGGAGAACCCGCATAGCGGCGCCACCTACGGCTACCCGATCATCACGGCCTACACCAGCCAGTCAGCCGACCTCGTGTACCAGCAGGCACGGATGATCTACGAGCTGCTCCCCGAGTACATCGGGGCCCACCCCGGCAACGACGGCTTCGCCCTGTCGAAGCAGCGCTTCGCTTGGGTGATGCCCTACCACGAGGGGGCGATCCGCTACTTCAAGGAG
>CAZPYZ010000754.1:0-2037 GCA_964590215.1 uncultured Dehalococcoidia bacterium
CTGACCCTTCGTGCCTCAGGGCAGGCTCCGTGAAGCATCTGGCGGGGAGGGGCCCCCCACCGCCAGACCCTTCGTTCCTCAGGGTGACAGAGACCTGCTCCGTCGCCGTATTAATGAAACAGGCTACTTAGGCAACGGCCCGCCGCCTGGGAACGTTCGAGAGCGATACAGCTCGTAGGGCGGGGGCTTGTCCAGAGTTGTCCCCCGCTTAAGCGGTTGGGCATCGCGGGCCGCGGGCCACGAGCATGTCCTGAGCCCGTCGAAGGGGTCCCGCCCTGCGGGAAAAACCCGTCCGATACGCGGCCGCGGAACGAGTACTCAACTCTGAACACTTACCCGGGCAAAATCGCGAGCGAACCGCCGCGGACAGGCGTAGAATGCCACAGTAGCAGCGATAGGGCCCCAGGAGGATGCATGTTAAGCAGAGAAGAGAACGAGTTGCTGTGCCGGGTCGGACCTGGCACGCCCATGGGAAACCTGCTCCGGGAGTACTGGATGCCTGCCCTCATCTCCTCGGAGGTGCAGGCAGACGGCACCGTCCGGAAGATCCGCCTGCTGGGAGAGGACCTCATCACCTGGCGGGACAGCGAGGGCAGGGTTTCTGTCATGGAGGAGAACTGTCCCCATCGCGGCTCCTCCCTCATCATCGGCCGCAACGAGGAGTCGGGTTTGCGTTGCGTCTACCATGGCTGGAAGTTCGACGTCGAAGGCCGCTGCATGGAGATGCCCAGCGAGCCGCCCACCAGCCAGTTCAAGAACAAGGTCCGCATCAAAGCCTATCGCTGCCGCGAACGGAACGGCATCGTCTGGGTCTACATGGGGCCGCGCCAGGACCACCCGCCGGCCCTGCCGGACATGGAGGTCAACCTCGCCCCCATTCAGGGCGGTGAGCCCTTCAAATACGTCCGGGAGTGCAACTGGGTCCAGGCCCTGGAAGGGGACATCGACACCGTCCACATCAACTTCCTCCACACCCGCATCGACCCCAAGTGGTACAGCCAGGGGCGCTTCTCTGAGTCCAACCGGCTGCACCAGGCCGACCGGAACCCCCGCCTCGAGATCATGGATACGCCTTATGGGATGTACTACGGAGCGATCCGGGAGGCAGGGGACCGCTACTACGTGCGGATCACCCAGTTCGTGATGCCCTTCTATACCATGGTCACTGGCCCAGGGGGAAAGGTCTGGATCCCCATCGACGATGAGAGCACCCTCGTGATGGAGTGGTCGCCGTCCCGGCCGGCGGACATGCCCCAGGACTACGACGACTCGGCCAATATGTTGGGGGCTCGCCAGCCCTGGGGCTACGAGCCCGACAACCCGTACATTCCCTGGGGGAACTGGCAAATCAAGGCCAACCCCAGCAACTACTGGCGCCGGGACCCGGCGCTGGAGAAGGACAAGCTCTACCTCGGCATCTACTCCAACCCGCTGCAGGACTCCGCCGTGCAGGTACTCATGGGCCGCCTCTTTGACCGCACCAGGGAGCACCTGGGGACCACCGACGCGGCCATCATCAAGGTGCGCCGGATCCTCATCAACGCAGCCAAGGCCCTCCGCGACAAGAAGGAGCTGCCGCCGACCGTGGACGACCCAGCGCTCTACCGCGTGCGAGGGACCATGGCTTTACTGCCTCGGGACAAGCCCTGGATAGAAACGACCGAAGAGTGGCTCAAGGCCTTTTCCGAGGGCCCGCCGCCTGAGTACGCGGTGGCCGGCCCTCGCGGTCCGGTGCGCACCCTCGAGCCTGTGGCAGCCGAGTAGGAGCAGGCAAAGGCAACCGGTTGGGTTAGAAGTCGGACCGCGCTGGGAGCGCGGGCATTTTGCCCGCCCCGGGCAGCCTGGAAGGCTGCGCTCCCAGGCTAGTGTAGCGCTCCAAAGTGAAGATCCCCGCTGACCGAGAACGGGTAGTTCAAAGCAGGAGGCAAGACCCATGGCTTATGACCTGATCATCAAAAACGGCACCATTGTCGACGGTTCCGGCATGCCCCGCTTCCGCGGTGACCTTGCCGTGGAGGATCGGCATATCGCCTCCAT
>CAZPYZ010000755.1:0-2027 GCA_964590215.1 uncultured Dehalococcoidia bacterium
GATGTCGTAGTAGTCATGGAAATCCGGCCGCGCCTGCATATCCAGGTAAAACTTGTTCACCGCGGGCCAGTCTTCGCCGTGCTGCTCCCGCATGGCTTCGGCCCTGTCGGGCGGCACGCTAGAAACGTCAGCGCTGCTCCGCCGGAAGGCATCGGCCGCCGGGTAGCTGTAAGCGATGGCCGAGGTAAGCATGAGGGTGAGCACCCGCTCTGGGTGCTCGGCCGCGAAACGGGCGGCGATAGGGCTGCCCATGTTGCCTCCCGCCAGGTGGACCGCAGGAAGGTCGAGGGCGTCGAGAAGTCCTTTCAGGTCCGCCACCCAGTCCTGGGGACGCACCTCCGCCGTGTGGGCGCTGCCCCCCAGGCCGCGAGGGTCGGGGAGGATGGTTCGGAAGCCCGCGCCGTGCTCCTGGAAATAGGGCGCCCATGCTTTCGCACTCGTGAAACGGGTCGGCCCCAGGAACACCAAAGGAGGCCCTTCCCCCACCTCCTCGTAGTTGTGGGCGTAGCCATTAATGGTCAGCAGCGGCATGATGCGGCATTCTCGCGCCGCTGCGAATCTGGGTCAAAAGCGGATTGGCGGGCGCCCGCAACCACCGCCGGACATCACCCTATCCCACTGCCGCCGCGCGACGGGGCTTTCGAAACGCTACTCGTAGGCTGGGCATTGATGGCTCATCGTGATTTCGCGCCGCTCCCGGCCGGACTGCATGATCGCGAGCACCACTTCCAGGGTGGCCATGCCCCAGCGGCCATGGTGGCTAAGAGGCTGGTTATGGACGACCGCGTGGTACATCTCCTCTAGTTCACCCATGCGCTCGTCGTGGAGGCCGTCCACCGGGACCTCTCGCTCTCCATCGTCGTCGTAGATCCAAAGCCCCTTCGGTGATTGCCGGACATCCCCCCGCTCGCAACTACTGATGACGATCCCCAGGGAGTTGTGAAAGCCGGGCAGGTTGGCCGGTGGTTCCCCCGGCGCTCCGTAGAAGCCCGATTCCCTCGCGCCCCCGAAGCGCATTTGGTCCTTGGCTCGAGCCTCCTCGTCCGCCGTCGCGGGGTTGGCCCGGAGGGCCTTCCTAAGCTCCGCGGCATCCTTCTCGAAACGGCTGAACCCGGCCCACGGTACCAGGCCGTAGTGGGAGAAATAGCCGTAGCCATTGTGGACAATGGTGGCTGGGCTTCCGTCTTCGAACTCCAGGAAGACCGCGTAGTAGCCTGGTACGTTCCGGTCAGGGAACCATTGCCCGGTCTGTGCCCGCACGCTGCGCACCATCCCCCCACCCAACAGCCGGACGGTGTCTACTTGATGAGGCCCTTGCCGGTAGACCAGTCCGCCTCCGGTGGCGAGGTCCAGCTCTTGAGGCATGCGCGGCCGAAACATCCAATCGGAGAACGCCCACACGTTGATGGCGCAGAGCTTCCCCAGTTCTCCTGAGACAATCACCCTGCGCATCGCGCGGTTGGCGGCCATGATGCTGGCGGTATGGCCGCACAACAGTCTGACGTTGTATTTGTCTGCCGCTGCTACCATTTGCTCGGCTTCGGCTATGGACAAGGCCATGGGTTTTTCGACCACCACGTGTTTTCCGGCTCGGGCGGCCATGAGCGTGTGCTCGCAGTGGAACTGGTTTGGGGTGGACACCCAGACCACCTCTACATCCGGGTCCTCGCAGAGCTTGCCAACCGAGTCGTACGTCCGGCCGCCGAAGCGCTGCTGAAAGGCCTGCAAGGCCTGCGGGCGGACGTCGGCGCCGGCCGCCAGTTCCAGGTAGGGCGTGTTCCGCATCGCGCGCACGACGCCGACCGCGCCCGCGCCGAGACCGGCGACAGCCACTTTCATCCGCCGGGGGTACTGGGAGGTTGCCGAAGGCGATTCGCCCTGAAGTGTGCTCACGTCTTTGCTCCTGTCGTTACTCCGGTGATCCACTGATGGCCCGCAGAACCAGGTCGCACTCCACCTCCGCCAACTGGCTCAAGGTTCCCAGAGTCTACGTCGCCGGTTTCCGCCGATCAAACGTGGCCCAAGTC
>CAZPYZ010000756.1:0-2026 GCA_964590215.1 uncultured Dehalococcoidia bacterium
CGTTACGGACGCGGCCGTTCGATGAGGGTGGTCGCCGTCCTCGTGGTCGAGTTGCCGCGCGCATAGACGATCTCGACTCGGTCTCCAGGCCGTCTTTCCCGCAGCACGCGCTGAAGCTGCGGGACAGTCTTCATGGTCTTCCCATCGAACTCAGTGATGATGTCGCCCGGCTGCAGGCCCGCCTCAGCGGCGGGGCTGCCACGGCCTGTGGCAACGACCAGCACGCCTTGTTGCGTCTGGACCCGCAGTTGGGTGGCCAACGCCGGGGTCATGGTCTGAATCTGGACGCCGAGGAACCCCCGGGTGACCCGGCCGTACTGAACTAACTGGTCGATGACAGGCCGGGCGGTGTTCCCGCTGATGGCGAAGCCAATGGCCTGGCCGCGCGTATCCACCGCGGTGTTGATGCCGACGATGCGGCCGTTCAGGTCGACCAGCGGCCCTCCGCTATTCCCCCGGTTGATGGCCGCATCGGTCTGGATCAGGTCGTCCAGGGCGATGTTCCCTTCCTGGATGGTGCGGCCCAGCGCACTCACCACGCCCGCGGTCACCGTTGGGCCCCCCTCAAGACCAAGCGCGTTGCCGATGGCTACCACCCAATCGCCCACCCTTAACTGGTCCGAGTTTCCGAAGCGGAGGCTGGGAAGATCCTGGCCCTCCACCTTTAGCACCGCCAGGTCGGTGTCCGCGTCCTGGCCGACGACCGTCACGTTCTCGAACCTGCGCCCGTCAGGGAGGATAACGCGGATGCGCTGGGCCCCCTGAATCACGTGGTTGTTGGTGACGACGTAGCCCCGAGGATCAAAGATGGCCCCCGATCCGGCGCCCTCCTCGACCACGGGCCGCCGAAAGACGTCCACCGACACCTCTCGGGTGGCGATGAAGACCACGGCTGGGCTTGCCTCCGCCGCGACGGTGGCGATGGCGGGGAGCCCGGTGGCCGAACCTCCGCCGGTGGTGGCCGGGGCCGGAGCGGGGCTGGTGTCCGGAGGCCGCTCGGCTCTCATCCGGAGTTGGGGAACGAGAGCGCAGCCCACGCTCGCAAGGAGAGCCATCGCCAACACCGTTGGGGCTAGGGAGATTCGCATGTCTCTATTATCCCTCTTGTGACTCCTTCCCACCCTGACTTAGGTCTGATCCACCCTGTGCTGGTCGTCAACCGACAATATGAAACGCCTGATCCGGCGAACGCTCTCCAAGCGGGCGCCTCCCAGGATTAACGTAGAATGTGCTGGATGGGTTTCTGTGTTCAGAACGATGAAACTCACCGGGCGCCCAGTCTCCAAAGGCAGCAAGAAGTGCTCCACGGACTCCGGGTCGCTCTCACTCCAGTTCTCGCGGCCAACAAGCTCCCAGAGGGGTTCACCTTACGCCCAGGCACCCGCCTCCGCAGCCGCTATGGCCAGTGCCGGCGCTTTGACGACGGCCGTGCTCCCGAGATCACCGTCCGCTGCACTAAGCCCTCCGGCGTGTGGCGCCGGCGGGGCAGTATCGTAGGCACCTTCCTCCACGAGGCGGCCCACCTCCGCTATCCTCACCACCGCCGCCGCTTTTGGGCCCTCTGCCGTCGGCTGCTGGACCAGGCGGCCGCGGCGGGGGTTTATGACCCGATGGATGAGGACCCGGAGGAACGGGCCCAGGGCGACGCCAAGTTAGCGGGATCGGCCGCCCACCCAGTCGCCCAGAAAGCCAGAGTGGCGCGCCAGGAGAGACGGCGGGCAGGCCGCCAGGCTATCACCGCCTGGAGGGTGGGCGATACGGGGGCAGTCCCTGTGGGTGCCCTCGCTGGGGCCCCCTTACGGGTTGTCCGCAAGCTCAGGACGCGCATTGAAGTGGTGGGGCCGGGAAACCGCCGCTACCTTGTCCCGGCGGTCCTCCTCGTCCCGGCCGCTGGCCAAGCCGGATAGGCGGCGCACCGTAGGCGGAGAAACGTTCCCAGGGCCCCAGATCCCGAGGTTCCTACGGTCCTAGGTGCCCGGGTGCTGGCAGCTTGGACAGAAAAACGTGTTGCGTCCCTTCAACAGCT
>CAZPYZ010000757.1:0-2017 GCA_964590215.1 uncultured Dehalococcoidia bacterium
ACCGCGCAGCAAAGTTAAACAAAGCCTCTGCGTGCTCTGCGTTCTCTGCGGTGAACTTAGCCGTACTTTTTCCGCAGTAGCCTGGCCGCCTGGGCGATGACGCCCAGCTTCTGGGCCGCCACCTCCGCGGGGTTCATGGGGCGCTCGGCGAAGGTGCCGAAGCCGCAGTCGGGGTTCAGGTAGACCTGCTCCGGCGCGAAGAACTGCAGCGCCTCCTCCACCCGGGCGACCACGTCCTCCGGGCGCTCCAGCTGGTCTGAGCGGGGGTTGACCACCCCCAGTCCGATGGCCCGGGGCACCCCCCCTCCCTGGTTCACCGCCGTGGACGCCGAGGTCTTTTGGGAATAGGGCGCGAAGACGGCCAGCTCCCCTGCCCGGGGCGTCGCGTACTCCAGCACCAGCCGCTGCACCGGCATGTCCATCAGGCACCCCAGCAGCGGGCCGTAGCTGCCCTGCAGCAAGGCCCCCTCCTGCCGGCTCCAGTTTCCCCGGCAAACGTGGACACCAAAGGATGGGTCCAAGGTCCCCGGTCCAACGTCCAAAGTCACCCCGACCGCCCCTTGGACTTTGGACTTTGGACTTTGGACCTCCCGCAGCACCTGGTTCATCAGGTACGCCGCCTTGTACAGCTCCTCGTCCGGGTCGCCTGTGGTCGCCGCCATGGAGGCGCACATGAAGGTGCGTTCCCGCTTCTCGGGTCGAAAGACGACGTCGGTGAGGACCGGCTCGTCGAACTGGATGAAGCTGACCCCTTCGGCTTGCAGGTCCTGCACCTCCTCCCGGAGGATCCCCACGATGTCGTTGGCCAGGGTCTCCTGGGTGGGGTAGGCGCTGTCTGAAACGCCTTTCACCCACATGGAGCGGGTGAGCAGGTAGGGGCCAGGAAGAGCCACCATGATGGGCTTGCCCGTGTGCTGGCGCAGGAAACGGACCTCGTCCACCGCGAGGGGCGTCCGCCGGCTGATCTTCCCCGTGACGGTGGGGTTGTGGATCGCGAACGCGGGAGCGTCCATGGAGCGCAGCACCTGGTCGAAGCCGGCTTTGTCCTGTACCACGTCCATGATCTCCGCCAGGGACATCAGGCGGACGCCGTCTAGCTTCTCAACGACGAAGGAGTAGAAGTTGTCCCTGCGCTGCTCGCCGTCGCTGACGATATCGACGCCGGCTTCTTCCTGGTAGTTCAGCGCCTCCAGCACCGCGCCGTCGGCCAGCTGGTTCAGCTCTTCGTAGCTCATCCTTCCCGCCTTCCGCTTGCGGAACGCATCGACCAGGGAGCGTGGCCGGGGCCAGCTACCGACGACGGTGACGGGGAAAAGGGGGGGGTTGCGACTAGACATGGGGCCACCTCCGTGGCACTGGTTGGTTAGGTAGGCTCATTATAGACAGCCCGCCTGCCGGCGGGACACGGCCGCGGCGCAGGTGACTGTCGCCTTCGCCTCACGGCACCCGGGTAAACCCTTGGTTCTCGAAATCCGGATCGAAGGCGAAGCCACGGTCGAGGCGGAGCCTGCGCATCGTCGCGAAGCTGACGCAGTCGACCAGGCTCAACTGGCGGCGGTTCGCCGCCAGCCACAGGGCGAGGCCGGCGTCATGAAGCGAAGGGTCGACCCATTCCAGGCGAAACAGCGGCACGGCATCAGAATAGTAGGCGCGTGCCGCGCTCATGCCCAGCCGCCGCTGAACCAGGGCCAACGTCTCGAGGAGGACATAGCTGGTGGTGACCAGCTCTTCCCCCGTTACGACGACACCACTCCAGAACTCTCCTGCGGCGCTGTGATTGACTTGAAAATCCCCTCTCCCGGAGGGAGAGGGTTTGGGTGAGGGCCAGCGGGCGCTGGATTTTCATTCTGCTTGGCTGCAGGATACCGGCCTCGGCGATTCTGACCACGCCGATCGTGGACGGCGTAGACGCCCGAAGTGTCAACAAAGGTGGCCACCCCTGATTCCTCACCTCCGCTCATCCTGAGAGCTTGTGATTCTTTCGTAGCGCGGGGGCTTGTCCCCCGCCTCCCCTGCG
>CAZPYZ010000758.1:0-2015 GCA_964590215.1 uncultured Dehalococcoidia bacterium
GCGATGGCGAAGTCGAGATGCTCGATAGCCTCGGCGCGCTCACCCGGGTAATGTTGCAGCAACAGCTCCGCCAGCTGAAGGCGGGTCAGCGCGATCTCGGGACGGAAGCGGATCTTCGCACAGGCCTCCAGCGCCTGTCCGTAGTAGACCCGGGCCTGTTCGTGGTCGCCCAAGAGGGCGGCGGCCGCGCCCAGGTGGCGGCCCGGGGCTGCTACCGCACGCCCAGCACTCACACTCAGCGAGGCAATAGGGACAGCTCGGGGCGCCAAGAGAGATGCCGCCCCTCGGTCTCCCATGAGTACCGCGGCCTCCAGCAGCCGCACGAGACCGGGAATCGCGATCTCGTCCCCACCGGCGATCCGGCGCTCCGCCAGGGACCGCGTCAACAGCGTCTGGGCTTCCTCAAGGCGGCCTAGATGAGCAAGGAGGTTACTCCTAAGTGGCATGAGGAACTGGCCTTCCTCTGCCCCCGCCATGCGGCTGGCCGCACCCGCACGGTCCAGCATCTCTTCGCCGTGGCCAAGGTACACCTGCGCCGCTAGAGCGGATTCCGCGAACTGGCGCGCGAACACCGGGCTGCCCAACTCGTCCCCTCGCGCGATAAGGTGGTCGGCGGCGGCCACCGCTTCTTCCAGCTTCCCGTCCACCGTAAGGAGTACGACCTCGTTGAGAATACCCATCAGGGAGAGCACCGGGTCGTGGGTGCGCCCTCCTATCTCCCGCGCCTCTTGCCACAGCGCCTCGGCACGTGCCCGCTGCCCGCATCCCAGGTAGAAGCGGCCTGTGTGGTCCAGCAACCGGGCCAGCACACGAAGCGATACCCCTTCCCGGGGCCTCGTTGTGAACTCCTCGGCGACGGGAAGCAGCCGGTCCAGGTGCTTGGGCGCAACGTTGCCGTTGAACAACTCCCAGGCTGACCTGAAAAGGGCGTCGGGGTCATCTATCCGGCGCGCCAGATCGAGGTTCTGCCACTTCAGGACCATTGCGTCGTCTATCTGGCCCCGCAAGCTCTGAAGCAGGTTCGCCCTCACGTGGTCGGTGTAAAGCCGGTCGATGCTGTCGGGTGCTGCGCAGGTGCCGGCGCGGTCTATCCATCGCTGCGCTTCGGGGGTACCCCACATGGTAGCGGCGCCGTAGGACCTGAGCCCCCAGAGCGCCAGCTGGCAGCCCTGCGAGGCACGCCTACGGTCACCCAGCCCTTCGGCCAGGGCGAAAGCCTCCCCGGCCACCTGCTCATAGACACGGCGCGGCTGCCCCGCCGGGACAAGCGCCTGCCCCAGCGCGATGAGCAGATCGCATCGCTTCAGCGTGTCGTCGGGGTCCAGCACCTCCTGGACATCGATGGCCCGCTCCAGCAGGCGGACCGCCTCACCGTGGTCGTAGACGGCCATGGCCCTCTGGGCCGCGAGGGACCCGTAGTCCACTGCTTTCGCCAGGTCAGCTGGATCCGAAGAGTGGGAGAAGTGCTCCGCCAGCTCCACGGCATGCTCCGGGAGCCGTCCCTTATAGTGCTCCTCGAGGGATCGTCCCACCTGCTGGTGGAAGCGGATGCGGCGGGCTGCGCCTATCTCTTCGTACAAGGTCTGGCGGAAGAAGGCATGGGCGAAGCGGTAACGGACGTCTCCCACCTGCGCTCGCTCCTCCACCACGCCGACCCGCACCGCCTCGTCCAGCGAGGAGAGAAGGACCTCGTCCTCCATCCCGGCCACCCTGCTGAGGGCGGCCAGGGCGAAGTCCCGCCCGATGACCGCCGCGATGGAAAGCAGCCGGTTGCAGTCGGGGCTGAGCCGGGACAGGCGCTTCCCGATGACGTCGCGCAACCCCTCGGGGATGCTCATGGAAGGGGGCAGGTCTGCGGCCTGGCGGCCTGCTGGCCGGGTCAGTCCCTCCTCCACCAGGTATCTGATCACCTCTTGGATGAAGAGCGGGTTTCCTTCAGTCTGGCGGTGAACCGCCTCGGCCAAAGCCCAGGTCGCGCCCTGGCCCGAGAGGGCCGACAGCATGCGCAACACCTC
>CAZPYZ010000759.1:0-1149 GCA_964590215.1 uncultured Dehalococcoidia bacterium
CGAGGACTACTTCGATCTGTCGCTGCTCGCCGTGCGACAGGTTGCGCACCTCCACGTCGCGCCGGTCCCAGTAGCCGACGTCTTCCAGCAGGCGACGCGCTTTTTCGTACACATCGCGGTAGGAGGTCAGGGTCCGCCACATCACGTACTTCGTCCTGCGCAGGCCCTTGATGGCGAGCAGTACGTTGTCGAGCACCGTCAGCTTTGGAAAAAGACTCGTGATCTGGAACGTGCGCGCCATTCCCAAGGCCGTCCGGCGGTGGCTCGGCCAGGTCCTGACATCCCGGCCAAACAGGAGAACCTGCCCCGAAGTCACGGGCAGCACGCCGGTCACGAGGTTAAACAGCGTCGTCTTGCCCGCCCCGTTCGGGCCGATGATCGCCTTCCGGTCTCCCGGATAGATCGCCAGATTCACGTCCTGAACGGCGCGCAGGCCGCCAAAACTCTTGGACAGGCCCTTCAACTCGAGAACGGCGGCGCCCCCGCTCTTCCGGGTCTCCTGTGCCACGCTCGGATTCCCGGTCAAAGAACCTGGAGCGGAGCCCTACCGCAGGGCCCTGCCTTCCGCCGGTCCGTCACTCGCAGTACTTGCAAGGCGGAAAATCCCGGCTGTAGACGGGCTGCTTCAGGAACTGGTCCTTGCCGTACTTCCAGAACTGGCTCACGTTTGGATAGGTCCTGATCACGGTGTTCCAGAGTTCCTCCTTGTCGTAGCCGTGCAGCGTCCTTTTTCTGACCATCCGGATGTACACGTTGTGAACGGGGTTCTTCATCTCGTCCAGGCGGACGGGGCCGCGTGCGGTCTCCAGCTGGATGCCGGATAGCAGCTTGACGAACTGCTCCGTGCCCGGCCACTTGCCCCTGGTCTTTTTCATCACCTCGTGAATCATCTGGGCGGTCGTGTAGTTGCTCTCCGAGTAGTACGAGGGCACCTTCCCGTACTTCTCGCGGTACTTCTTCACGAAGGCCGCATTCTTCGGCGTATCCAACGCGGCGCTGTACTGGAGGGCCGATATGTGGCCGATGACCTCGTCCCCCATGGAAGGAAGCACGAACTCGTCGTAACTCGTGCCACCGCCCAGGACGGGCTTTCGGATCCCCGCGGCGGCCAACTGCTTGGGAAACTGGAGCGACATCGGGCCGACCATG
>CAZPYZ010000759.1:1159-2015 GCA_964590215.1 uncultured Dehalococcoidia bacterium
CGTGAAGATCGCGTCTGCATCCTTCTTGATGGTCGGAATGTACGGCCCGAAGTCTATGGTCCCCAGCGGCGGCCAGATCTTCTGGATGATGCGGCCGCCGCAATCCTCGAAGGCTTTCTGGAATCCGCCCACGGTCTCGTAGCCGAACGCATAGTCGGCGGCGATGACCACGATGCGCTTGTAGCCCTGCTCGCAGGCCCATTCCCCGAACGGATGGTTGGGCTGGGAGCTCGTCCAGCCGGTGCGGACCACGTGGGGATACTTCGCGGCATCCCGCTGCGTCAGATCGTCCGCGGCGGAGATGGGGGAGATGTAGACCGTCTTCAGCCGCGTGCTGACGGGCGCCAGGGCGTATCCCGTCGAGGCCAGCAGGCCGCCGATGAACATTTGCACCTTGTCCTGGCGGATGAGCTTCTCCGCCTTGCGCACGCCTACCGGGGGCTTCCCCTCCTCGTCCTCCACGATGAACTTCACCTTGGTGCCGGCGAAATCGCCTCCGACTTCGTCCAGGTACAGCTGGAAGCCGTTGGTCATGTCCTTGCCGACCTGGGCAAACGGCCCCGTAATCGGCGCCAGGAAGCCGATGCGCAACTCTTGCCCGGCGGCACCTGACGCCTGGCTCACGCCCAGGCCGATAGCCAGACACACTGCCGTGAACGCCCACCTGAAGCTCCGTATGACTCTGCCTTTCATGACGATCCCTCCTTTAGAGAAACGGACTGTAAAGGCTTTTCCTCCCCCGCCCCCAGTGATCGTGCACGCCAGCTGCGAACCCGCTCTGGTATGCTCATCAGACCGCCCGGGAGATAGAGTATTGTAAGCACGTACACTCCGCCCAATACGTACTGCCACCACG
>CAZPYZ010000760.1:0-2012 GCA_964590215.1 uncultured Dehalococcoidia bacterium
CCACCCTCGCCCAGAAAGCGCTTTACCTGATAACGGCCATTGACGAATGAGGTAGGGTGAGGAGTAGCATGCCCCTGATCCTTTTGGGACGCCGTCGAACTGACATCATCTGGCTGGGACGCGCCCAATCCCCGCTCCGCGGCCCCCAGCAGCGCGCGGGCGTCAACGTTCTCAGGGTCAAAGGTGAGGGCGTGGCGGGTCCGATCCCGCACCGTCGCCCAGTCTTGCTTGGCCGCTGCCTCCTCGGCTTCGTCCAACAGGTGATCTATCTGGCGTTGCACCCGCTCGCTGACCATAGTCCTCTCCGGGGCGCTGGATCACGCGGCGCCAAGCCTAGGCCGTTTCCCTCGGGGTGTCAAAGCTGGCGACCCACCAGAATCGCCCCCAAACCGTCGAGTAATTCCCCTCAGCTTGCCGGCCCAGGTGGCGCGGCGGTGGCCCCCCTCACTTCCTCACTTCCCTATTTCCTCGCTTCCCGGGTTCCCAGGTTCCGGCAAGAGTGCTTGACTCCGCCTTCCCATACGCGATAATTGCGCGGCCACATTCGAGACCCCTGCGAGGGCCTCAAGACAGGAAGGAGCCAACCGTGAGCAAACCAGGGTATGAGTTGGTCGCAGAGCAAATTTTCTATCAGGGGCACAATGGAGACTGGACCGAGGCGTACCTCGCCCGGCCCCTCGGCGGAAGCCCTCCCTACCCCAGCGTGGTAGTGCTCCATCACATGCCGGGCTTCGACGAATGGTCCCACGAAGTGGCGCGTAAGTTTGCTCACCATGGCTATGTCGCTATCCTCCCGAACCTCCACTACAGAGAGGCCCCGGATGCGGGACCAGACGATGCGTCCGCGGCCGTCCGTAACGCCGGCGGACCCATCGACGATCAGGTCGTGGGCGATGTCGACGGCGCGGCCACTTACTTGCGGGCCCAGGCCTACACCAACAATAAGGTCGGCATCATCGGGTTCTGCTCCGGCGGGCGCCAGGTCTACCTCTGCGCCTGCAAGTTGAGCCACCTCGACGCCGCCGTGGACTGCTGGGGCGGGAGCGTCGTGGTCAGCGGACCTGACCAGCTCTCACCCCGCAGACCAGTGGCGCCCGTCGACCTGACCTCTCAGCTTCAGGTTCCGCTCCTGGGCATCTTCGGCAACGACGACGCCAACCCCTCGCCTGACGACGTCAACAAGACCGAGGTGGAGTTGAAGCGGCTAAACAAGAACTACGAGTTCCATCGATACGATGGCGCCGGTCATGGCTTCTTCGCGACGCCTCGGCCGGGGTATCGCCAGGCCCAGGCGGAGGATGCGTGGCAGAAGGTCTGGGCCTTCTACGAGAGGTACCTGACCGCCGGGACCAGAGAGCCCGTCCTTGCAGGGGCGCGATAGCCATGTGCAGCTACATCAACCATCACATCAACGTCCTCTCCGGCAGCGCCAAAGGGCCTGAGGGATGGATCCCCGTGGTCGAGGCCAACGTCTACTTCGACCACCCGTACCACGCCCCCCTGGACCACGCGCTGACCATCGACTTTCTGAATCCAGCGAAGGGCGCGGCCTCTCGCGTCGCGGTGGAGATGGATGCCGAGTCCGCCAAGCACTTGGCGGAGGCCATCCTCAACGCCCTGAAGGATGGGGAATCCGAAGGGATGGTGCTCGCGGCGACAGCGAAGGTTCGTTAGTCTGCTAATGGAGCATGGGCGCCCTCGCCCGTGGACCCTTTGGCCCGTGCTCCACAAGTTTGCGCAGGGCCGGGGCTTGTCCCCGGCCTTTGGGTGCTAGAGCGGTGCAGCGGGAGGCGAGCCCCCGCGCTACGGGAAGGCGATCCGAATGGGCAGCTATTACGAAGGTTTGCTTGCGGAAACTGTGTTCATCCAAGGGCACGAGGGCGACCAGGTCCTCGCCTACTTGGCTCGCCCCGTGGGAGCTGGTCCGTATCCCGGCGTGGTGTTTCTTCACGGCGCGGTATCAGGGTGGGACGAGTGGACCCGTGAGGCGACGCGGCGCCTGGCGCAGCACG
>CAZPYZ010000761.1:0-2003 GCA_964590215.1 uncultured Dehalococcoidia bacterium
GGGGAGATCTTCCAGCGCCACCCGGGCGCCATCGCTGCCATCATCGTCGAGCCCGTGGCGGCAAACATGGGCGTCGTGCCGCCCGCCAACGGCTTCCTCGAGGGCCTTCGCGACCTGGCCAAACAACACGGGGCCCTGCTCATCTTCGACGAGGTGGTCACCGGATTTCGAGTCGGATGGGGGGGCGCCCAGGGGCTCTACGGCATCCGCCCGGACCTCACGTGCCTGGGCAAGGTAATCGGCGGCGGCCTCCCCGTTGGCGCCTACGGCGGCCGCCGAGACATCATGGAGCTGATAGCGCCCTTGGGGTCCGTTTATCAGGCGGGGACGCTGTCCGGAAACCCCCTCGCGATGGCGGCAGGGATCGAGACCCTCCGCCTGCTCCAGGATGAAGGCGCCTACGCGAGGCTCGAGCGGCTCTCGGCACGTCTGTCTGAGGGCCTGACCCGTGAGGCCACGGTGCCCGTCCAGGCCAACCGGGTCGCCTCAGCCATGACCCTCTTCTTCACAGACAACCCGGTCTCTGACTACGCGTCGGCAAAGGGCGCTGACACCGCGAGGTACGCAAAGTTCTTCCGGGGGATGCTGGGCCGCGGCGTGTACCTGGCCCCTTCTCAGTTCGAGGCTGGGTTCGTTTCCCTCGCCCATACGGAGGAAGATGTAGACCGGACCGTCGAAGCTGCCCGGGAGACGTTCAGGGCCCTGTAGTGCCTACCTGCGGAAAAGATCGTCACCACCTAAAGGCCTTCGAGGGCCTCAGGCAACGGCCCACCGCGGGGGGCACGCCTCTAATGCCGGCTTACCAGAGCAACTCGTAGTTCGGCTCACTTCTACCGCACGTCTCTGCGGCCGCGAGCAGGCCTCCCAGCCGTGCGGAGAGGTACCCCTTACAAGTCCCCACCCCCACCAAGATCCCCGCCTCCTCCGAAGTCATCTCCACCCCCAGCATCACCGAAATCACCACCATCTCCCAAGTCCCCGCCCGAGCCGAGGTCCGTTTCTGGGAACCAGTCCGTGGCCAGATCCGCGGCCTCCGGGATGTCATAGCCTGTTAACCAGTCCTGCAACGGGGGTTCAGCGCCGGCGGCCTCCGCGGTCCTGGGCGCCGGGGCCCAGCCGGGACTGTGGGACGAGAGCAACCAGAACATGAGTAGCATCGGCAGCATGTCCCCCATCCCGTACGCCGGTTGCCCCTCCAACACCTCGGGATGGTCTCGACGTAACCGTCGCACCGCGATAGGGTCTCTCAACAGCTCGCTGATCCGTTTCGTCTCCTCCGCGCCCAGCGTTGCCTCGTAGCCCCGCAACGCCTCGTAGAAGTACCGGTTGGCCGCCTGCTCGGCCTGCCCCGCCTGAACCCGCAGCTCCTCAACGGCAGCGCGTCCTAGCTCCGGGTTGAAGCTGATCCGTCCCCGGCCCGGGAGGTCCTGTGGTATAGCGGCATGCATCCTCTCCCTCGCGTGGTGGTACGTGGTCAAATCTGGCTTGGGCAGCCCCTCCAGGTCAGGAGCCTTCGCCAGTTCCTCAGCCAACACCTCGGCGCGGATGCAAGTATCACAGTTGTCAAGGTCGTCTACGACGGCCTGCTGTGCGCTCAGGTGGGTCTGCCCCAGTTCCATCAAGCGCGAACGTGCCACATCGTAACGGCGTCGCCGCTCAGCCAGGTGCTCGAGGTCCACCCGCACCTGGTCCCACCGCTCCGCCGCCGCGAGATCGTATGCCTTCGGGACACCCGTCCTCAGCGTGGCTAGCTCCTCCTCCATCTCCGCCACCAGCGCGCCCGCCGCCCCGCCCGCGCCCGGTGCTCCGAACTGCCCGAGCGCCTCCGCATCCCTGCGCCCGGCACCGTTCAGTGAGCCCGTCGAAGGCCCCTGGCCCTCGATCCAGCGCTCCAGATCATCCAGCCGGCGGACGGCGTCCGCTGCGCGCCCATCGCCCATTACGGCGCTGACTCCCCAGCGCAGCCGCTGCAACATTCCAGGTCGGGTCATGGCTGGCCTCCA
>CAZPYZ010000762.1:0-2001 GCA_964590215.1 uncultured Dehalococcoidia bacterium
GGGATATCCTGGATGCGTAGCCAGCGCAGCTGGATCTGCTGCCGGGTGGTGATGTCCAGGCGCCCGCGCCCGAATTCGGCCGCAATCTCGGCCAACGTTCGGAGGTGGGAGGCCTCGGTGATGCCGTTGGTGATGCGCACACGCATCATGAAGAAACCGGGGGTGTGCTTGCGGAAAAAGAGCCCGGTCCATTTCAGGCGTTCCAGGTCCCCTTCGGAAATGGCTTCCCAGCCCTGTTGCGCGAACTCAGGGATGTCCTTGACGATGTCCAGGCCATCTTTCTCCGCCTTGACCTGCTCGATCCTGTTCATGGCAATGCCTCGAGTTTTCTGACCCGCACTACGGCTGCCTTCAACTCCGGCTCTCCGGACACGGGGTCGAAGGCATCCAGGGTGAGGTTATTGGCACACTTATAAAAACCCGTCGCCCGCCCCCAGTGGAACGGGACAAAGCAGGTGCCGGGGGCGATCTCTGCGGTGACCCGGGCCTGGGCCACCAGCTTGCCGCGGCGGGAGGTCAGCTCGACAAAGTCTCCATCCTGGACCCCAGAGCTCCTGGCGTCCTGGGGGTGCAGCTCGACGAACGGCTCCCGACAGCTCTTGAGGAGATTTTCCACTTTCCCCGTCCGGGTCATGGTGTGCCACTGGTTCTTCACCCGGCCCGTGGTCAGCACGAGGGGATACTCGCGGCAGGGGCGCTCCACCGGCTCGGCATGTTCCGCGGCGATGAACCGGGCGCGGCCGTCCGGCGTGGGAAAGCGCCGGTCGGTATACAGCCGGGGCGTGCCCGGATGGTCTGGGGCCGGGCACGGCCACTGCACAGGCCGGCGCTTGAGCCGGGCGTACGTGACGCCGGTGATGTCCATGAGGCGGCCTTTTGTAAAACGCTTGAACTCCTCGAAGACCGACTCGGCGCCTTCGAACGAAAAGGCCTCTTTCAACCCCAGCTCCCGGGCGAACAGGGTCAGGATCTGCCAATCGGGGAGCGCCTCTCCCGGCGGATCGGCCAGGCGGGGCAGGTACGTGAGGGTGCGGTCGGAGCTGGTCATCACCCCTTCTTTCTCTGGCCATTGCGCCGCCGGCAACACAACGTCGGCAAAGCGCGTGGTGTCGGTCGGGTGATAGGCGTCCTGCACCACGACCAGCTCCGCCTGGCGCAGCCCTTTTTCGACGAGGTCGAGGTCGGGCATGGAGACAGCCGGGTTGGTCCCCATGATCCAGACCGCTTTGACCTTCCCTTCGGCGAGCGCATGGAAGAGCTCTACGGCCGTATACCCGGGCCTGGGAGAGAGGTGTTCCGGCGAGACCTCCCAGAGCGCCGCCACCTCAGCCCGTTCCTGGGGGTCCACGACCGAGCGGTAGCCCGGCAGCAAGTGCGCCAGTCCCCCGACCTCGCGTCCCCCCATGGCGTTGGGTTGGCCCGTGAGAGAGAAGGGGCCGGCCCCCGGTTTCCCAATCTGCCCCGTGGCGAGATGCAGGTTCAGGATGGCGTTGTTCTTCTGCACGCCCACGCTGCTCTGGTTCACTCCCATGCTCCAGAGGCTGATGGCGCCGCGCGCGCCACCGAACAGCAACGCCGCTTGGCGAATCCGCCTGGCGCTGATCCCGCAGATTTCCTGCACGGCCTCCGGGGTATAGCGCGGGAGATTCGCCCGCAACGCCTCCCACCCCTGGGTATGTGCGGCCATGAAGGCCTGGTCCAGGAGGCCCGCGTCGTGAATCGCCGAGAGCATCGCATTCAGCAGCGCGATGTCTGCTCCCGGGCGGACCGGTAGGTGGAGGTCGGCGATGTCCGCCGTCTCCGTGCGCCGGGGGTCCACGACGATCACCTTCACCTCCTCCGGCGCCTGCTCTTTGCGGGCTTTGATGCGGCGAAACACGATGGGATGGCAGGCCGCTGTGTTGCTGCCCACGATGAAAAAGCAGTCGGCCAATTCGAGATCTGCATATGCGAGGGGCGGGCCGTCGGAGCCTAAGGACGTTCGGTAGCCCGCGACGGCGC
>CAZPYZ010000763.1:0-2000 GCA_964590215.1 uncultured Dehalococcoidia bacterium
CAAAGGTCGCGGCCATCTTGCCGAAGTCCACGAACTTCATGGTGCGTTTGCCGAGGCTTACCCCGGTCAGCGCCTGCACGGCATCGGCGGCGCATCTGTCGATCTCGACGAAGACGACGAGGCCCTTTCCAGCCGTCTTCGGGTTTTTCATCTCGATCTCCCGACAGCCCGCTATGACCAGCCGGACCCCCAGTACTTGTCCGGGACACACATGGCCATGAAAGGCGACAGCCTCCTTCAGGAGGCTGTCAAACTCGTTGTCCTGCTGTGGACCTTCTGCCGGGGCACAAACATTCATCGCTGCTTCCTACCTCCTCGGTTTGGATAGGCCCCGACTCCCTTGCGAGCATAGGCGCGATGCCGCCACCGCCATGACCCCCAAAGGGGGAGTCTTGGCCCTACCGAAAAGAGGGGATCGCGATGTGGGTACCGTGCCCGGTTTTCAATGCCCAGAGAACTACCCGTTCCGGGAGGGGGAAAACACCAAAACGGGGAGTGCGAACCTGCGCGGCGAACCTTACCGTGAAGGAAGGTTGGGGGGGCGCTCAGGGCCCGGAGCAGGTAACAGAGCGCTTCTGGCGGGGCGCAGCGGAAGGAGGAGGAGATGCGATTCAGAAGAGGCGCTGCGATGGTGGCCGTGGCGCTGGTCTCAGCCTTTGTGGTGTGGCAAGGTCTTCAGCCAACGAGTCGTGGCAGCACCCAGTCTTCTCTGGGACCGACCAAATGGGTTTTCAATGTCAACGCAGTGGAATACAAGGGCTCGACCGAAGTTGCCAAGGAGCCCTTTCCTACCCAACCCGCTCCTGCGGGGGGTGGCTACCTCCTGAAACCTCCTGTGGATGGCAAGTGGGAGACGTCCGCCTACCGGTGGGCGCCCGACGTCATCACGGTGTTTCAGGGTGACGAGGTGGAGCTGCGGTTCTGGGGCGTCAACGGCGGAGAGCACTTCTCGCTGATCGAAGGGTACGTCCCCCAGTTCACCGTCAAGCGGGGGGAGCTCACCACCGTTAGTTTCAAGGCCGACCGAGCAGGCGTATTCAAGATGGAATGCGCCAACCACCGGCCGTCCATGGAGGGGCACCTCGTGGTGCTCCCTCGGGGGTAGCGAGGGTATGGCCGACCCGACCCATGACGGGGCGATGAGGAGAACACGCGATGGCAACTGCGACCATCGAAGCCAAGCCCGCCGAAGGGATTCGGCTCCAGGAGGAGCATCTGGACGGCGCCCCCTTTAAGCGATGCGCCTTCTGCGGGCACCGGGATGTGAGGGCCTACGGACAGCTCCTGGTGTGCGCCGTCTGCAAGAAGGTGTTTTGGAGGCCGGAAAGTTGACGGGGATCAAGCGGGGCTGGACCCGAGCCGCAGTCATGAGAAAGAGTCCCTTCCGGATCCGGAAGGGACTCTTTCTTGACGGTCAACGAAGGAGGCCGGCCTGCTTCTCAGGCCACGGGACCGGTGCGTCGTCGTTCAGCGGGCCGCAGCGCTCGTGACGAATTCCGGCTCGGTCTCATACACGACCGGTTCCTTCGAAGCCGCCAGCTCGGCATCCACATTCATGAAAGCCAGCCCCAGCAGGTTCAGTTCTTCTGGGTCGAGGAGATGCTCCACCAAGGGGAGATAGGCCTGTTCCTCATGGGTTAGCTGGTAGCGCATGGCGGCACAGTAAGCCACCAGTGCCGTGGCCACCTCCCTCCGAGCCAAGGGGCCGCCGTACTCCAGCTGTCGAAGGGCCCGCCTCACCTGGCCGAGATGATGGCGCGTCAACGCATGGTCGGCCTGGAAAGCCTGGGCTGCCCAGGGTCCCCCGAAATCCCGAGTAGCCGACAAGGCGCGGCTCAGGAACTCTTCCTCCTTGCGATAGTGGTAACCGTCCGCGAAGCGACCGATGACGGTCACCATCCAGCGAACGAAGGAAGAATCCACTGGCTCGCCGGCCAGGAGCTGGCCCGCCGCGACCTCCATCAGGTCGAGGCAGGGCTTGATGGCGCAATGGTCCTGCG
>CAZPYZ010000764.1:0-1991 GCA_964590215.1 uncultured Dehalococcoidia bacterium
GGCGTTCCACCACCCCAGATTCTTCCTTCGTCAGAATGACATTTTCGTGGGAGCGGAGCGATTGATACTCCTTTCTTGTTGAACCCTACACCCTAACCCTCTCCCAGAGGGAGAGGGAACTTACACCGGCTCCGGCACTTTCATGCCGTAGAGCTTGATGACGTTTTCCCGGACGAGCTTGGCGCGAGCGTCCGCGGGCAGGTGGCCGAGGTCGCGTTCGATGACCTTGAGGGAGTTGGGCCAGGTCGAGTTGGGGTGGGGGAAGTCGTTGGACCACATGCAGTTGTCGTGGCCCCACCAGGCGAGGTTGTGGCCGCCGACGGCATCGTTGAAGAAGGTGGCGTTCATGTTCCGGTAGAAGTAGAAGCTCGGCTCGTGCTCGATGCCGGTCGGGTTCGTCTTGAGGAAGCGGCGGTAGTAGTAGTCCCACTGCTGCAGGATGAAGGGGATCCAGCCGATCTCGTTCTCGACGGTGACGACCCTCAGGTTTGGATAGCGGTCGAGGATGCCGTACCAGATGAGATCGAAAAGGGCGTTCATCGCCTCGAAGGCCTTGATGTTGACGCTGCCCCGGTAGGCCTCCGGGCCTTTGCGGTCCAGGCCGCCCTTGCTGTAGTTATGTCCGGTTAGGATATGGAGGCTGATGGGGGCGTTGAGGGCCTGGGCGGCCTCCCAGAAGGGGATGTAGTGCTCCGAGTAGAAGGGGAGGTCCGGGTGCGGCACCTGCCAGATGAGGGCCCCTTTCAGCCCATTGGCGCAACAGCGCTCTAGCTCCTTCACCGCGTGCTTCACGTCGTACATCGCGATGCAGGGGATGCCTATCAATCGGTCGGTGTTGGGCGCGCAGTATTCGATGAGCCAGTCGTTATAAACCTTGAAGCACTCCTCCTGCAACCGAGCGTCGTCCAGGCCGAACAGGCGCAGGCCCAGGGTCGGATAGAGGACCTCGGCGCTGACCCCGTCCTGGGACATCTCCTTGACCCGCTCATGAGGGTCGTAGCCACCGGGATGCCCAGAGAAACCGACGCCCAACTGGGGCGGGGGAAACTCCGGCACCGGCTCGCTGAAGCGGTCAGGGACACGGCTCTTCCAGAACTCGTGGTGCTCCATCACGTGGGAGTCTGCGGAGACGATGATCTCTTTCTCGGCATACGTAGTTGCCATTCCAGACCTCCTGTACCCTCACCCTAACCCACTCCCAGAGGGAGAGGGGAGAAATGGATCTCTCCCGGAGGGAGAGCGAATGGACCCTCTCCCTCAGGGAGTGGGAATTATGCGACGACCAGCAGTTCCACCTTGCGGTCGCCCAGCTCACTGTAACCGCTTTCCGTCACCACCAGGCTCGTCCCGCCCAGCATCGTGTCCTCGCCATTGGGCGCCACGATGGTGGGCGAGATGCTGTAGATCATGCCCGGGGCGAGGACGAAGTTGCGGGGTCCATCCGCGTTGTAGGCCGGTCCCGGGAACTCCGGGACGTCGATGCCGTACTGGTGAATCTGGGAATGGGGCGAGGACCGGAAGCCGGTCTCCTTGCACGCCTTCTGGTACGTGTCGATGAGGTCACGCTGGGTGGCGCCGGGGCGGACCTGCGTCAAGACCGCCTCCCGTACGTGGTGGACAGCCTGGTACATGTCCCGGTGGAGCTGCTTCGGCTGGCCGAAGCTGACCTCGTGGTCGCTGTGTCCGCCGTAGCCTCCGTAGTGGGCATGGGCGGTCATGGTGCCGATATCCCCCGGCGCGATGCGCCTAGTGAGACACAGCTCGCAGAGGACCGGGTTCTGCTTCGGGACGGGGCCGAAGTTGAAGCCGAAGGTCGAGTGGAGGTCGCCGCCGGCCTGCCACATGGCCCTGATGCCCTCCTGGACCACCTCGGCGCCCAGCATCCCCGACCGGGCGACCTCATGGACGCGCCGGACTGCTGCGTCAAAGACCCGGTTGGCGTGATCGATCATCGCGATCTCTTCATCGCTCTTGGCGGTGCGGACATCGGC
>CAZPYZ010000765.1:0-1985 GCA_964590215.1 uncultured Dehalococcoidia bacterium
AGGCCGGAAGCTGGTACCCCGCAAGGCGGCCCGAGTACACTTCCTACAAAGTGGCCAACTTTTTTTTGCGGGGTCCGCATCGCCCGGGTACGGATCGATCCGAAACACAATATTGCCCTGATCGTAGGCCACTTCTACCCGTCTCACTAAGCTCCGGATGAGGTCGCGTTGACTCGCCCAATCGGTGTCCTCTCATCCGTCGTAGACTTTCGCAGCAAAATCTTCGAGACGTCCGATAATCAACTGCAATTCCCCGTGTAACGCTGCCTCATCCGCGAGCGCTTGGCGTTGTTCCTCCAGGCGGGCGAGTCGTTGACGGAGGCGGATGATCCGCGGTTCAAATTCGTGCTTGTCCAGGAGGCCAGCCGCGTAACGGTCAATGAGCCGGGCCAACCCCTGGCGCAGCTTGCCCAGTTGCTCCTCGACGAACGCCAGGGCAGGGCGCTGGGTGTGGGCGGCGGGCTGAAGCCGGCGCCGGTATGCCTCGGCCAACCGCTCGGGATGGGCCAGGAAGGGACAGACTGCCCTCCAGACCGCCAAGTCGAGCAGATCCGTCCGCACTTGGGGATTGTGACAGACGCACTCGCCGCCAAAGCGATACGCATCGGTGCCCAAGCACCGATAATAGGCGTACGCCCGGGGCTTGCCCTTGCGGGCCCTGGGACTGAGCCGTTTGCCATAGTACGCATAGCCGCACTGCTGACACTGCACCAACCCCTGGAGGAGATAGAGCGCACCACGCTTGGACTGCCGGGCATGGCGTTGATGCTCCCGCAATTGCTCCTGGACCGCCGCAAACACCTCGGGCTCCACCAGGGCGGGGACAGGGATGGGCCCCCACTCCTCCTGGGGGACATCGCCCGTCGAGACGGCCCGTCGTGGCTGGAGCGTGCGCCCGCGTTGGGCCCGGAGCCGCGGGCGGAGGGGGTCTTGGCGCGTCTTGCCAAAAGCCGCGGTCCCCATCTATGCGGGGTTCTTTAACATGCCCCACACCGCACTGCGATCCCAGACGGTCTTGCCGGTCCGCGTGATCGCCCCTGCCTGGGTGAGGCGCCGACAGACCTCCCCAATGGGGAGGCGATCGCAGCCAACCCAGCCAAAGACTTGGCGGACCACCTGGGCTTCGTCAGGGACCAGCTCATACCGCGCCTGTCCCCCGCCTGCATACTTCGTGACATAGCAATACCCATAGGGCGCGCCGCTCAGCACATTCACCACGCCGGACCGCGCGGCATGCCGCTTGCCGCGCCGAGGGCGTTCGATGATCTTGGCACGTGCATACTCCGCGATCATCCCTTGGACCTGCAAGAGCAGAGCATCCTCTGGGCTTTGGCCTCAGGCCCGGTTGAGAACAATGACCTCGACCCCGGCGCGCCGGAACTCATCGACCAGCAACACCTGATACGCGTATTGGCGCGCCAAGCGATCTGGGGAGTGGACATAGAGACGGTCCACGGCCCGTGCCGCCACGACATCGCGCAACCGCTCCAGGGCTGGCCGGACGAGGGTAGCCCCACTGTCCCCCTCATCCAGGAACTGCAGCGCGTCTGGGACAGTCAGGCCCTCTGCCGCGATGCGTTCCCGCAACGCGGCCACTTGACTCGCGATCGTCTGGGCCTCGGCCTGTTGATCGGACGAGACTCGTGCATACATCGCTACCTGGGGTGGATGCATGATACCGACCTCCTGCCTACACGTTGCGTCTGCGGTGCGCCATCGGCCTGCCTGGTGGGCAGCCCCTGAAGGGTGGTGCGCCGTATCAGGGGCACCACCTGTTCATAGGCCCGTGCGACACAGGCAGGGCTCACTCGGCTTGGCTCAAACGTGATGCGCACCTCCAGGGTTTGGCTGCCTCTGTGTGCTCGACGCGCCACGCTGGTCTCCTGCCTCCCGTGGTACTGGGTACGCACGGGGCTGCTTGCTCTGAAGCGGTGCCCCAAGAAACCCATCCCCATAGCTGGGGCGCAGTTGTGTGCGTGGAATAC
>CAZPYZ010000766.1:0-1973 GCA_964590215.1 uncultured Dehalococcoidia bacterium
CGCCCTAACGGGTTACCGTCAGCGCATCGAGAACTTTGAGCCTTCACCACATCGCAAACTTTCACGCTTAGGCACAATACACACTCAAAAGGAGCTTCCCCCATATAACAATGACTCAGACAACGCCTACTCCGGCCCGCGGCCGCAGGTAAAACCATCGGTGAAAGGCGTCCGACCGAGAAAGGAGAAGCACGATGAAGAGATGGCTCAGGCTCTTACTCGCTGGCGTCTTTGTCCCCGCCTTCGCCCTGGCGCCGCCGGCGGCGGCTTCCTCGGATCCGATTAAGATCGGCATCGTCTACCCCATGACGGGTCCCTGGGCAGGCATTGGAAGTCCGATGATAAACGCGATCAAACAGGCCTTCGACGAGGAGAAATACACCGTCGCCGGGCGGAAGATCGAGTTGATTATCGAGGACGGGGAGGGCAAACCTGACGTGATCTTCACCAAGCTCCGCAAGCTGGTCGAGCGGGACCGGGTCCATCTGCTGCACGCCGTGATCAACAGCGCGGCCGCGTACGGCGCCCGGGAGTACATCCACGCTCAGGGGGTGCCCTGGGTGACGGTGGCCGCCTCGGCCGGCCTGACGCGTGACAAGGCGAGCCCCTATGTCTTTCGGTTCGTCCCTTCCACCTTCCAATGGGCGTATGCCCCGACCAAGTGGCTTAAGGAGAAGCAGGGCTGGCAGAAGATCACCTGGATCGGGTCAAACTACACTTCCCCCCGCGAGGCATTCGAGGTGATCAAGAAGGTCTACGGAGACAGCATCGTGGACGCCCAATGGCCACCCGTGGGCAACCCCGACTTTGCCCCGTTCCTGGCGAAGGTGGAGCCCAAGAAGGCTGACGGTCTCGTTGTCGCCATGTGGGGATCGGACGCCGTGCGCATCGTCCGGCAGTACGAGGAGTACGGCTTAAAAGGCAAGCTCCCGTTCTTCGGCATGGCAGCCTTCACTACCGAGGAGATGCTTCCCGGAATGCCCCCGGCCCTTGAAGGGGTGATGAGCGCCTACAACTACTGTGGGAGCCTGGACACGCCCTCGAACAAGCGCTTCGTGGAAGGCTTCAAGGCTCGCTACAAGGGACTGCCGGGCGCGTATCAGTACATGACCTACACCGCCTCAAAGACGATGATGCACGCCATCAGGGAGATCGGGGGGAAGGTGGAAGACCGGCCGGCCTATCTGGCCGCCCTGGCCAAGGCGCGGGTGGAAGGCCCGATGGGGCCGGTCAGCTTCGATGAACGACGGGGCATAGTGTCGGACTTCTATGTGCTCAAGGTGGTCAAGAAAGACGGGCAGCTACAGAACGAGTGCGTCGAGAAGCTCTCTCAGGTGAAGGACCCGTACGACCTGTTTCCCTGAGCCCTCGTTGCGCAGCGTTGCCCCGTCGAGAGCAAGGGAGGGTGTCCGAGCTCAGGAGGGAGCCATGGCCGGAGTGAAGGTGTCAACCAACAACGGCGGCGTGAGCGTCCTGGATGAGAAGACCTTTCAGCCGTTCGCGGCGGGCTTGCGGGGCCCGCTGCTGCGTCCCGCCGATCAGGGCTACGACGACGCGCGCCGGATCTGGAACGGCATGATGGACAAGCGTCCTGCCATGATCGCCCGCTGTAGCGGCGTGGCCGACGTGATCGACGCTGTCAATTTCGCCCGGACCCATAATCTGCTGGTGGCGATACGCGGTGGCGGCCACAACGTGGCCGGCAACGCATCCTGTGACGACGGCATCGTGATAGACCTCTCGCTGATGAAGGGGGTGCGGGTGGACCCTCATGCCCTCACTGCCCGTGTCCAGGGGGGCGCCACGTGGGGCGACGCCGATCGGGAGACCCAGGTCTTTGGCCTGGCGGTGCCCGGTGGCGTGGTCTCCACCACCGGGGTGGCCGGGCTGACCCTGGGGGGCGGAATGGGCTGGCAGATGCGGAAGCGGGGATTGACCATCGACAACCTGCTCTCCGTCGATATCGTCACCGC
>CAZPYZ010000767.1:0-1970 GCA_964590215.1 uncultured Dehalococcoidia bacterium
GGAAGTATCCCTCGTCATCCGCCGGTCCGATCTCGGCGCCGCGGCCGAGCTTCAAGGCGAGCGCCGCGAGCCTGGGGAGGGCCTCGCCCATCGAGGCGGCGGTCTGGCCCGCGCGCACGATGTACACGTCGCCCCGGAACAGCTCGACCCCGGGGTTGTTGACGTTCATCGCCGTCACCGCGGGCTTCCCGCGCTGCTGCCACGCGAGGGCGAGCGTGCCGCAGGCGGTGCCGTAGCGGCCCGAGCTGAAGGCCGGCCCCGCGACGAGGAGGTCGGCCCCGTAGGGCTCGCCCAGCCGGAGGAGTTCGGCCGCCGCCTCCTCGGGGTGCTCAATGAAGAAGTCGGTCTTCACCAGAATCTGTAACAGGGGCTCTGGACATGCGGGTGTCAAAATGATGAGGGGCATCGGCTCTGGAAATGATAGACCTCCTTACGTGACTCGCTATCACGGGAAGGAGGGAGCCGATGCCCGAGGAGATGGTATCACGCATTCTGCGCCTGCCGGGCTATGGGGTGTACGCCTGGGAGGCGGAGGAGGGGACTGGGACGCTGATGCTCTGGGTTCGGCAGACCGCCCCGGAGCCGTACTACGTCTGCAGCGGCTGCGGGATCTCGGTCCGGGACGTCCACAGCTGGACAGAGCGGCGCGCCCGGGATCTGCCGTGGGGAACCTGGCAGGTCTGGTTGGTGGTGGAAGTCCACCGCGTCCGCTGTCCTCGCTGCGGGGTGCGCACCGAGCGCCTGCCCTTTGTGGCGGGCAAGGCGCACCACACAACGCGCCTGGAGGTGGCCGTGGCCCAAGCCTGTGAGGCAGCCCCGGTGAGCCGGGTCGCCGCCCACTGGGGCCTGCCCCCGGAAACTGTCCGGCGGATGGACAAGCGCGTGCTGCGCCGCTGGGCGGCCAGCCGACCGCGCCGCCCCCTGCACTACCTGGGGGTGGACGAGATCTTCTTGGGGAAGAGCGTGAAGTTTCTCACCGTGGTCAGTGATCTGATGCGCGGCGAACCCCTCTGGGTCGGGCTGGAGCGGAAGCGCGAAACCCTGGATCGCTTCTTCGCCGAGGCCTTGCCGCTGCGGCGGCGCCACGCCGTCTGGGCGGTCTGTGTGGACATGTGGGAGCCCTTCGTGCAGAGCCTGCGCGCCCACCTGCCTCACGCCCGGATCGTGTATGACAAGTTCCATGTCCTGCGCCACGCCAATGAGGCCGTCGACGAGACCCGCCGGGCCGAGTTCTTCCGCAAGGGGGGCCAGGCCCGCGGCCTGCTCCGAGGCAAGCGCTGGTTGCTGCTGCGCCGGTGGAGCCATCTGGAACGGGACGAACGGCGTCTGGTCAAGGACCTGCTGGCCCTCAATCGCCGCCTCGCGACGGCCTACCTCCTTAAGGAACAGCTCGCCCATCTCTGGGACTACACGTACGAAGGGGCGGCGCGGCGCTTCCTGACCACCTGGCTCCGGGCTCTCCGCTGGCAACGGCTGCCGGCCTTTCGCAAGCTGGCCCAGCTGCTGCGCCGGCACCTGGACGGGATCCTCGCCTACTGCCACGAGAAGGTCCCCTTCGGTAAAGTCGAGGCCATCAACGGCAACATCCGCGCCATGCTGCGCCGCGGCCGGGGCTACCGAGATCACGAATACCTGCTCCTCAAGGTCCAGCGAGCCACCGCGACCCGTCATCTCCGTCAGGCCGCATGAAACCTGAGCCCGTTACAGATTCTGGTGAAGACCGGAAAGTCTCATCCTGTGACGCGGGAGGCGCACCCGCTACACGGAGTACATTCGAAACCGATCGGCCCGACGGCGAGGCCTTCCAGCGCTTTCTCCGCCAGGGCGGGCGCGGCGCGAGGGCAGAAAAAGGGCAGATACGGGGGGAGACGGAAAGGTCAGGAGCCGGATCTACCGCGCAACTACCGGAAAAAAATGGAGCGGGCGACCGGATTCGAACCGGCGACGTCCAGCTTGGGAAGCTGGCATTC
>CAZPYZ010000768.1:0-1965 GCA_964590215.1 uncultured Dehalococcoidia bacterium
CCTGCCTTCCAAGCAGGCTGTCGCGGGTTCGAATCCCGTCTCCCGCTCCAACCCCTCAATTCGTTCCTGAGTCCTCGTCTTCAGGCTTCTACTGACCGCTCGCGACTGCCAGCCCGCGCGAATCTGCCTACACGGGCAGGCGTTGTCTGACAGGCAACAACCGAAAACGGTAAAGCGAGGCCCCGACCGAAAGTCGCAAGAGCCCGGCAGCTGGCGCGGAGACGGCCTCCCGGGCCCCCTTGATGAAGTCGAAGAAATCATCGAAGGGTACTATCGCACCCCCTGGGCTCCGCACGGCTTCTCGAAGCCGGCCACTGGCGAAGATTAGGTCCGCGAGGGTGGCACAAGGGCAGTCGGGGCTCCATTGCTGATATAGGCGACCCGCCCCAACACCCCCGGGCGCTTCCCAGTGCCCGCATACCACCCGCCCCGTCGACCGGTCGCACGGCGCCCCTACGGCAGGCGGTCACCCTCTGTATAGCGACGCCAGGCGCTGACCTGCAGTGCGGAGGTCAGGCAGTGGACCACCACTGGGCGGGTCTCCACCGCGAAGGCCTTGGCAATTCCGCCAGCAATCTCGCCGGGCTCCCGGATAGTGATGGCCTCGGCGCCGAAGGCGCGGCCCCAGGCCGCGAAGTCCGGGTTGGTGAGGCGGGTGCCCTCCATGAAGGGCCGGCCGGGATAACGCACATGAGAATGCATGCCGATGGTCCCGTACATCGCATTGTCCGCGATGATCACGACGGGGTTGGCGCCATACTGGCAGGCCGTAGCCAGTTCGTTCCCCGTCATTAGCGCGCCGCCGTCGCCCAGGTAAGCCACCACCTGGGTGCCCGGGCGGCGAAGCGCCGCAGCCACCGCCATGGGCATGCCGGCGCCCATGGCCCCCACCACGGACGACAGGAAGACGTGCCCCTGTCTGAAAGTGGTGTAGCGGTGCACGAAGCTCAGGAAGTTGCCCGCGTCCGCTGTGATGGTGGCATCCGGCGCCAGATGCCGGTCGATCTCGCAGACTACGTCGGCGAAGTTCACACCGTCCGGAGTGGCCTCCCAGGTCTGCGGAAACAGGCTGCGGTGGATATCGTTCAGTCCGCGCACCCAGTCCCGGCGCTTCACGGCTGATTCGGGCGCGCTCCGCTCGAGCAGCCCGCGCAGCACCGCCGCCGGGCTCGCGGGGATGCCCAGATCGGGCCGCCACACCCGTCCCACCTCGTTCGGGTCGGGCCACACGTGCACCAGCGGCACCTGCGGCTGCGGCGCAGCCGGGAAGGTGTAAGACTGGCTCACGATGTCGCTCAGCCGCTCGCCCAGGGCCACCAGCAGGTCGGTCCTCTTCATCTCGTCAAGCTGCACCGCCGGGACCCGAATACCCATGTAGCCGCCGTAGTTCGGGTGAGACGAGTCGAAGAGGTGCGGCCGCACGTAGGTAGGGCTGATCGGCAGCACCCACTCTTCAGCCAGCCGGTTCAGATCGCCCAGGACGGACGGTTCTCGGACCGCGTCCGAGAGCAGCGCGCCGCCCACCAGCACGAGCGGTCGCTCCGCGGCGGCCAGCATCGCCGCCAGGCGGTCCAGGTCTTGCTGGGAGGGGGCGGGCACAACCTGTGGTCTCGGAAGATCCAGTGGAGCGTCGGTCACCTGGTCGAAGATGTCCTCCGGCAGGATCACCGCCACCGGGCCGGGAGTCGCGCTCTCCGCAAGGTGGAAGGCCCGCGCCAGAGCCTCAGAGGCCTGGTCAGGCTCGATGACCTGGATGACCTCCTTGGTGATGTCCGAGAGCAGCCGGCCGTAGTCCTGCTCCTGCAGCGACTGGCGCCCCACATCCCGGCGCTCGACGTGCCCCACCAGGAGGACCAGAGGGGTGGCATCGTGGAACGCGGAGTGCAGGGCCACCAGCACATTGGAGACCCCGGGGCCGCGAGAGACCATGGCCACGCCGGCGCGGTCCCGCAACTGTCTCTTATA
>CAZPYZ010000769.1:0-1961 GCA_964590215.1 uncultured Dehalococcoidia bacterium
CTTGGCGATTGATATTTCTGGACCAAAACTTCCCGCAAGACCAACGCCAGCTCCTGAGGAGCTGGCGTATTCGCGCCCGGCAGGTTGGTTATGACCTTGGCAAGGCCGTTGGTGCGCCTGAGGCCGGCCCGTGCAGATGCGAACCGGGTTTGCGAAACTATACATGAAGACGTAGGCTACTCGTAAGTAGACTAATGGTATTTATTAACCGCGCCGCGGAGCTGACCCTGCTCGGAGATCGATGGCAAGCCGGCCGGCCCGAACTGCTCGTCGTATACGGGCGCCGGCGGGTCGGCAAGAGCGAGCTGCTTCTCCAATGGGCCCAAGACAAACCGCACCTCTATCTCCTGGGCGATCTTCGCTCAGAGCGAGATCACCTTGCCACGGTCACCGATCGCTTGAGCGAGTATACCGGCGACCCGTTGCTGTCAGGCAATCCCATAAGTTCCTGGAGCGTTGTCTTGGACTACCTGAACCGGCTCGCGGCCGGCGCCCGACTCCTGGTGATCCTGGACGAGTTTCAGTACTTCGCCGAGAGCACCCCAGCGCTGCCATCTCTCATACAAAGCGCTTGGGACCAGCGCGGCCGCTTTACGCAGATCATGCTGGTCTTGTGCGGCTCCTACGTCTCCTTTATGGAGCGGGAGACCCTCAGCTACCAGAGCCCGCTCTACGGCAGACGAACCGGCCAGCTGCACCTTCAGCCCCTCGGGTACCTGGACGCAGGCCAATTCTTTCCCAAGTACTCTCTGGAGGATCGCGTCCTGGCGTACGCGATCCTCGGCGGCATGCCGTTTTACCTCTCCGCTTTCGACCCCACCAAGGAACTCGCGGCCAATATCCGGTCCAAAATCCTCGAGCCGGCCTCTGTCCTCTATTCGGAGGCGCGCCTGCTCCTGATGGAGGAGCTGCGAGAGCCACGGAACTACTTTTCGCTGCTCCGAGCTATCTCCTTTGGAAAGACCCGCCTGAATGAGATCGCCCAGGAGGCTGGGCTCACCAGTGGGGTGGCAAGCAAGTACCTGGACGTGCTGCAAGGACTGGGACTGGTTGACCGGCAGCTGCCTGTGACCGAGAGGCGGCCGGAGCGAAGCAGGCAAGGGATCTACCGGATCACAGACAACTACCTGGCCTTCTGGTTCCGCTTCGTGCTCCCTAACGTCGCACGGGTGCAAGAGGGCGACGCGGATAGAGTCGTCGCCGAGCGAATCCAGCCGTTTTTGACCCAGTTCGCCGGGCGTCGCTTTGAGGAGGTGTGCATGCAGTTCGTGCGGCGCCACCGAGGGACCGGGCCGCTGGCGGTCGACTTCGACCGGGTCGGCGGTTGGTGGGCCGGCGGGGAAGAGATTGACATCATTGCGGTGAACGAGGAGCGGGTGGTCCTGGTGGGTGAGTGCAAGTGGACCACCGAGTGGATGAAGATCGGCGACCTGAACGATCTGCGCAGGCGGGCCGCCCTGGCAGGGTTCCAGGAGCCCGTTGTTTACACGCTGTTCTCCAGGTCGGGCTTTGATCCAAACCTGCGAGAGCTAGCGCAAGCCGAGGGAATCCGGCTTTTTGGGCTGGAGGAACTGTTCGCGTAGGCGAGCCATCCTCTCAGCCTACAGGGATGCCCGCGCAGCGGGTTGTCGCCCCCTTAGAACGAGATAGTGGACGGCGGCAAACAGTTGCGGACGTGCCCGCGACTTTCCGGTGGCGTTGGTCGTCTCAGGCTGAGCCCACGCGCTTCGGTGCCATGAGCATAGGGTAGCAGACCAGGCAGGGGTGGACGGTATGCGGGCGATCCCAGAGGCGGACACTATACTGGATGCGGACGGCAACGGAGGTCTTCATGCGTAAGCAGCTTGGACGATATGTGGTGGTCGACCCCGAGATTTGTCATGGGAAGGCGACCTTTATAGGAACACGCATTATGGTTGGCCCTGTCTTGGACCAAGTCGCTAGAGGATTGGCATGGGAGT
>CAZPYZ010000770.1:0-1955 GCA_964590215.1 uncultured Dehalococcoidia bacterium
CATCGCCATTGCTGCCGACACCGCAGAGGCGCTGCCGGACCTGCTGGCCTTGTGCCGCAAGGAGCTGGCGGGGGACACCGCCCGCACCGGGAAGATCGAAGCGCGGCGGGAGAAGGTGCAGGCGATCCATCAGCGGGCGCGAGAGCGGGCGGCGAAGCAGGCCCAGGAGCAGTGGGACCTGCGCCCCATCTCGGCGGCGAGGCTTTACGGTGAATTATGGGAGCTCATCAGGGGCCGGCAGTGGTCCCTCATCAGCGCCAGCGGCCGCTATCCCCTCAGGGGCATCTGGGACGTCACCGAGCACGATCAGCTGCTGACCGGGGGTGGTGGCGGCGGCCTCGGCTATGCCACCGGGTCGTCCCTGGGCGCGGCGCTGGCCTTCAAGGGCAGCGGGCGGCTCTGCATCGGCGTCGTCGGCGACGGCGAGTTCATGATGACCCCCAACGCCCTCTGGACCGCGGCGCACCACCAGCTGCCGCTGCTGCTGATCATCTTCAACAACCGGTCGTACTACAACGACGAAGGGCACCAGGAGTACATGGCGGTGCAGCGCAACCGGCCGGTGGAGAACAAGGGCATCGGCATCCACCTCACCGACCCCGTCACCGACTACGCGGCCCTGGCCCGTTCCTTCACCGTGGCCGGCTTCGGGCCGGTGGACGACCCGTCCAAGCTGCGGGCGGCGCTGGAGGAAGCGATCAAGGTGGTTGACTCGGGGAGGCCCGCCCTGGTGGATGTGCTGACCCAGCCGCGGTGATTGAAATAGTCTCCAGTCTCGCGTCTCGGGTCTCTCGTTAAGCGATTCCCAGGGACTGGAGACTAGAGACTAGAGACCAGAGACTCGGAGGATTGGGAAATGCAGCAGACTACCGAGACCAGACCCTCGCGGCCCAACGAACGCCCCAGCCGTGCCCGCTTTGGCTCCGACGTCATCGTTGAGCTGCTACGTGAGTTGGGCATCGGGTACATCGCCTTGAACCCTGGCGCGAGCTTCCGGGGCATCCATGACTCCTTGGTGAACTTCGCCCCGGGGGAGCCGCCGGAGATGATGCTGGTACATCACGAGGAGATCGCGGTGGCCATCGCTCACGGCTACGCGCGGGCTGCGGGCCGTCCCATGGCGGTGGCCGTCCACAACGTGGTCGGGCTGCAGCACGCGACCATGGCCATCTTCAATGCCTGGTGCGACCGGGTCCCCATCATCGTCCTGGGAGGCACCGGGCCCATGGACGCCTCCGTCCGCCGGCCCCACATCGACTGGGTCCACACCGCGCAGGTGCAGGGAAACATCGTCCGGGAATACGTGAAGTGGGACGACCAGCCGGGGGGTGTCGGGGCCATCCCAGAATCCGTCTTGAGAGGCTACCGCATCGCGACCACCCAGCCGACGGGTCCCGTCTATCTCTGTTTCGACGTGGAGCACCAGGAGGCGAGGCTGGCGGAGCCGCCTCCCATCCCCGACGTGCGCCGCTTCGCGGCCCCCGTGCCTCCCGCGGCTAACCCCGCGGCGCTGAAGAAGGCTGCGCAAGCCCTCGTCGCCGCGCGCTGGCCGGTCATCATCGCCGACGTTGTCGGTAGGAACCCGGATGCCCTGCCCCACCTGGCGGAGATCGCGGAGCTGTTGGGCGCCGGCGTGGTGGACCGGGGCGGCCGCTTCAACTTCCCCAACACCCATCCCCTGGACCTCTCCCTCGCCCTGGAGCAGGCCCTCGAGCCGGCGGACGTCATCCTCGCGCTGGATGTCCATGATCTGGGTGGGGTCTCCCCCGCGATCCCTCACGACCGCGCAACGCGCAAGAGCGCTGTTCCCGAGGGGGCGACGGTTATCCACATCACCCTGGGAGACCTGCTGCAGCACAGTTGGGCGTCCGACTACGAGATTCTGCCCGAAGTAGATATCCCCATCGAGGCCGATACCGCACAGGCGCTTCCGGCCCTGGCGGCGCTGCTGAGGC
>CAZPYZ010000771.1:0-1953 GCA_964590215.1 uncultured Dehalococcoidia bacterium
CCTTGGCCCAGGCCGTGCGGATGTAGTCCTGACGCAGCACCTCCAGCAGGGTGCCCCGGGTCATGCGGGCGATACGTGCCACATAGTGGATCGCGAGGATGAAGCCCGGGAGGAGGAAGATGCTGACGTTCTTGAGCGGGTCTGCCGCGAGGGCGACATAGTCTTGCCGTGGCAGGAATCCGAAGTAGATGGCCGGAAGGGTCACCGCCATAACGCCGACCCAGAAGGTGGGCAGGGAGAGCCCGAGCACGGCCACGGAGCGGAGCGCGTAGTCCACCCACGACTCCTGCCGCAGCGCGGCCACGATGCCGATGGGAATCCCGAAGATGATGGTGAAGAGCATCGCGACGGCCGTCAGCTCCAGGGTGACGGGCCAGCGCCACGCCAGCTCCCCGCTGATGGGCGTCCGGGAGAGCAGGGACATGCCCAGGTTGCCCGTGATGAGCCCGGTCAGCCACTCCCAATAGGCCACATGCGCCGGCTTATCCAGGCCCAGCAGCGCCTTGACCTTGTCCATGTCCGCGTCGCCCGCCCCTATCTCTCCCGCCAGCTGGTCCAGGATGTCCCCCGGCAGGAAACGGTGCAGGAAGAAGACCACCAGGGACACCACCAGGACGGTGGGGAGAACCTCGACAAGCCGCCGGGCAACGTAGGCTTTCATGGTCCTGAAAATCCCCTCTCCCTCTGGAAGAGGGCTAGGGTGAGGGCCATCGCGGTGGGGTTATTTTCGTCATTACCTCTCGTACCGCGTTCAAGCGACAAAAGACGATCGCAGGTTAGAGCACCGTAGCACCGGCGTTACCGCCGGTCAAGACTGTTATACTTGACAAAACGATGCGCAGCCTCCGCCTTGCGATGGCGCAAATCAACTCCACGGTCGGGGATCTGGCTGGCAACGCACGGCGCATCCGTGAAACCATCGCTCAGGCCCAGGCCCTGGATGCGGACCTCATAGCCTTCCCTGAGCTGGCCCTCCCAGGCTATCCACCCGAAGACCTCCTCCTCAAACCCCAGTTCATCGAAGACAACCTCCAAGAGCTGCGCGGGCTCAAGCAACACTGCCTGGGGATTACCGCCGTTATCGGTTTCGTCGACAAGAAAGACGACATCTACAACGCCGCGGCCATCATCCACGACGGCCAGCTCATTGGGGTTTACCACAAACAATACCTGCCAAATTACGGGGTGTTCGACGAGAACCGTTACTTCCAAGCGGGCACCGAGGCCCCAGTCTACCTCATCGATGGCATCGGCATTGGCGTCAATATCTGTGAGGACATCTGGTACCCGGACGGACCGGCTGCGGCCCAGGCCCTGGGAGGCGCCGACGTCATCGTCAATATCAATGGCTCACCCTACCACGCGGGTAAGTGGCGAAGCCGGGAGAAGATGCTGGCGACCCGCGCCAAAGACTCGGGCGCCATCGTCAGCTATACGAACCTGGTCGGTGGCCAGGACGAGCTCGTCTTCGACGGCGGCAGCGTCATCTTCGACGAGCGAGGAGAGCTGATCATCCGTGGCGCCTGGTTCGAGGAAGACCTGGTCGTGGCGGACCTGGACGTGGAGGGCGTGTTCCGTACCCGCCTGCACGATCCCTTGCGCCGCAAGGAGCGGCTCGGGTCCGCGGGCCGGGTCACTGTGTACCCCATCTCCACCGGAGCCGCGTGGCCCGCGCCGGTTGGCGCGGTCGAACCCACAGGGTCGGAGCCAGAGGCGCCGCGACCTGTCGGGCCGGAGGCGCCCCAACCCGTAGGGCCCCAGGCGCCCCATCCCGTAGGGCGGGGGCTTGTCCCCCGCCGTAAGCAACCTCTACCCTCCCGGCCCGTGCTCCCCGACCCCGCCCCCGAGGAGGAGGTGTACAAGGCCTTGGTCCTCGGGCTGAAGGACTATGTCCACAAAAGCGGGTTCAAGAAGGTCCTGCTCGGCCTCTCGGGCGGCGTCGACTCGAGCCTC
>CAZPYZ010000772.1:0-1946 GCA_964590215.1 uncultured Dehalococcoidia bacterium
CCCCAGCCAGGAGGAGTGGCTGCCAAAGACCGGCGAGACCCAGGAATTCCTCAAGAAGCTCGTCCTCTAAGACAGCTCTCAATGGAGACCAAAGCGCCAGGGATTGACTTGAAAAAAACACGCCCGGAGGGCAGATTGCCATCTACTGGGCTGCGGGTGCCAGCCCGCTTGGCGATTCCTACGAAAATGGAGAGCAGGCGCCCCCCGCCTGCTGGCACTCCGGTTGTTTTTCATCACCTGGGCCGACGCCACTCGGCGCCCTGGGTGAGGGCTTGGCTTGAAAATCGCCCTCTCCCAGAGGGACAGGCCTAGGGTGAGGGCCGGCGGACGCTGGATTCTTCATTCTGCTTGGGTGCCGAGACCCGGCAAGAGCGCGCCCCGAACCAAGCCAGCACCATCGAGGGGTCCTGTCGGCGTGGCAACCTCGGTTGGGCGACGATCCGTTGAGGTCTGGCGCCCCCTCCAGCCCCCCACGCCGTCCTGAGCCTGCCGCAGGATTGCCGCGCCGGCGTTGCCTGAGCTTGTCGAAGGCCGTCCCTGCTCCCCCGAAACGCTACGCTCACGTCACCCGGCCCACTACTGGACCGCCTTGACCCGGATAGCGTTGTCGCTCCACGGCCGTGGCCATTCCTGACGGTCTCAAGGCACCTCTACACCCTGCGCCCGCCGGGCCGCTCAGCAGCTTCCGGCTGCGCGACTTCCGGCTCCTGTGGGTCGCCTCCCTCTGCTTTTCCGCCGGCATGTGGATACAGCAGGTCGCAGTGGGCTGGCTGGTGGTGGAGATGACCGACTCCGCCCTAGCGCTGGCAGTGGTCCAGGCGGCCCGGTTACTGCCCTTGCTCCCCTTCGGCATGGTGGCAGGGGTGCTGGCGGACCGGCTGGAGCGGCGTGCCTTGTTAGTGGTCGTAGGTGCCGTGTCGGCAGCCTACTCCGGCCTGCTCGCTCTGCTCATCTCCGTCGGCGGCCTGGAGCTCGGGCACATCGTCGTCCTCACCCTGGCATTTGGCGCCTGCCGAGCCTTCGAGTGGCCAGCGGCCCAGGCCTTGGTATACGACATAGTAGGCGGCGAAGACGCCCTGAAAGGCATCTCATTAAACGCGACAGCCAGCCGGACCATGGGGATGGGCGCCGGGTTCTTGGGCGGTGCGGTCATCCCCGCCTCTGGCCCGGAGGGCAGCCTGCTGCTCATGAGCGCAGGGTACGCCGCGGGGTGCGCCGTGCTGCTGTTCGTCCGTCCACGTCGTCGAGAACGGTCCTCCGTCCAGGGACCACCGTTCTGGCGCAGCCTCCTTAGCGGCTACGCGTTGGTCCGGACCAACGCGCGCATGCGGGTTCTGCTTATCCTCTCCGTGGCGGCGGAGATGTTCGCGTTCTCCCACGGCACCCTGGTGCCGATCTTTGCCCGGGACGTGCTGCAGGCCGGACCGGTGGGACTGGGAGCCTTGACATCGGCCCGTGCGGCTGGCTCCGTTGCCTCTGCGCTGGTGCTCGCCCAACTGGCTTATTTCCCCGATAAGATGCGGCTCCTGCTGCAAAGTTTCGCCCTGTACGGAGCGTGCCTCCTGGCCTTCGCGCTGTCCCGCGAGTTGGGGCTGTCGCTCCTGCTCATGGTTGGCATCGGTATGGCGGCATCGGCCTTCGACCTCTTGCAGCAAACGACGCTGCAGCAGAGCGTGGCCGACGAGGACCGGGGCCGCGCGATGGGTTACTGGGTCGCCAGTCTGGGCTTCGGGCCATTAGGCCACCTCGAGCTAGGCTCCCTCGCGGTGCTGCTGGGTGCACCGGTGGCGCTGGGGATCAACAGCATCGTGGCTATCGCGGTGGTTCTCGTAGTGGCGGGATGGCATTCGCGGGCCGCGGCCCTGGATCCCGCCGCCGGGATCTCCCGGGGAACACCTGATCCTCCGAAGCCCGGTTGACCCCCGGCGCCCCTTGAATAACCCTAG